>CAYVLO010000077.1:0-10692 GCA_964452125.1 uncultured Anaerolineaceae bacterium
CTGCTGCAGATTCGGTTTGGGCTCGTTGAGGAATTGGCCCTCGATGATCTGGGTCAGTACGCCGTTTTCGTCGACCTGGATGTCTGCATCTTTGGGATGCGTCTCGTGAGAAATGATGCCAACCTTTTGATAGTACTTGAGGGTTTCCAGCCCACGTCGCTGTAGCTTTTCGGGGTCCAGTCCCCGGCCCTCGGGATTCCAGCGGGCATAGGCGGTGGAGCAGGGGGCAATGATCTCGACAAAGCTAAAACCGGGGTGCCGCAGAGCGTCGCGGAGTGTCCATTCCAGGCGGCGGGCGTGCAACACCGTCCAGCGGGCCACGAACGACGCGCCGCTGGCTGCCGCCAGGTAGGGCAGATTAAAGGGATATTCAAAGTTGCCGTATTGCGCCGTGACGGCGCGGGCATCGTGGGGGGTGGTGGGGCCCACCTGCCCTCCCGTCATGCCATAGTTAAAGTTGTTGACGCAGATCACGTCGATGTCCAGGTTTCGCCTTGCGGCGTGGATCAGGTGGTTGCCGCCGATGCCGGCCATGTCCCCATCACCCGAGATGACGATGACCTTGAGTTCGGGATTGGCCAGCTTGAGCCCCGTGGCAAAGGGCAGAGCCCGCCCGTGGGTGGTGTGAAAGGAATCGAGGCGGACATACCCGGCGATACGTCCCGTGCAGCCGATGCCCGACACGACCGCCACCTTGTCCAGGTCCCAGCCCTCGTTCTTTTCCAGCCACTGGAGCGAGGCGATGACCGTGGTCAACGCGGTGCCCAGGCCGCAGCCCTGGCACCAGATGTGGGGCAGTCGTTCGCCCCGCAGCAGATCATCCATGGGGTGCAGCCCCGTGATCCAGTCGCCCTCGTCCAGAGGTTCATAGCCCAATCGTTGCAGCAGTAGGCTGCGTGCTACCTGTTTC
The DNA here is from genome assembly GCA_964452125.1 of uncultured Anaerolineaceae bacterium. Classification (GTDB taxonomy): domain Bacteria; phylum Chloroflexota; class Anaerolineae; order JAAYZQ01; family JAAYZQ01; genus CAZNQW01. The sequence continues at coordinate 911 of CAYVLO010000077.1, forward strand.
GCCATGGCGCCTAGCCCTCCTCCGGCAAACCGGTCAGGCCGGCTGCCTGACGGATCACGCTCAGTACATGATGGGATTCCAGGACGTCGCCGCCGGGGCGATGGGCGCCCAACACCTGCGCCCGGCCACAGGCGCACCGCTCCACTTCGCGCACGATCTGGCCCATGTTGATCTCGGGGACCACAAAGGCGCGGACGCCTTTGGCCAGTTCGCGGATACGCTCCTCGGGGAAGGGCCAGACGGTGATCAACCGGAGATAGCCCACCCGAAGGCCTTCGGCGCGGGCCTGCTCGATGGGCCACAGGGCGGTGCGGGCGGAAATGCCGTAGGACACGACCACGACCTCGGCATCGTCCAGGTAGCGCTCTTCCACCTGAATGATGTCGTCCCGGTTGGCGCGGATCTTTTGGATCAAGCGGGCGATGTTCCGTTCCTGGGCTTTGGCGTTCATGGCCGGATAGCCCCGCTCATCGTGGGTCAGGCCCGTGACGTGGATGCGATAGCCCTCGCCTGCCGACACCATCGGCGAAACATACCCCTCCCCATCCTCCATCGACAGGCCGCGATAGATGCGGAAATGGGCCGGGTCCATGTCGCCCTTGCGCACCAGGGGGCGATTCACGATCTCGATCTGGTCGGGCGACGGGATGGTGACCTTTTCGGTCATGTGGCCCACTTCGGCGTCGGTCATGACCAGCACCGGGGTGCGATATTTCTCCGCCAGGTTAAAGGCGCGAATGGTCAGATCGAACAGCTCCTGGGGAGAGGTGGGCGACAGGGCAATGATCTCGTAATCGCCGTGGCTGCCCCAGCGGGCCTGCATCATGTCTTGCTGCCCCACCAGGGTGGGCAGCCCGGTGGAGGGACCGCCGCGCTGGACGTTGACCAGGACACAGGGGGTCTCGAGCATGATGCCCAGGCCAAGGTTCTCCATCATCAGCGAAAAGCCGGGACCGCTGGTGGCCGTCATCGATTTGGTCCCTGCCCAGGAGGCGCCCAGAATGGCGTTCATCGAGGCCAGCTCGTCTTCCATCTGGATGTAGACGCCCCCCACCTGGGGAAGGCGGACCGACATCCGTTCGGCAATCTCGGTGGCAGGCGTAATGGGGTACCCGGCAAAAAAGCGACAGCCGGCCAGGATGGCGCCTTCGGCAGCCGCATAATCCCCCAGCATGAAATGTTCTCCGGTCAAAAGGCCTCGAGGCTCGCTCATGGCTCCACCCCACTTCTGTGGATCGGTTTGACACTGGTGGGGGGATGTTGGCCGCCGTCCGTCACAAAAATCGCAAAGTCGGGGCACAACAGGGCGCACAGGCCGCAGTTGACGCAGCGGGAGTCGTCTACGATGACCGGGGGGTGATAGCCCTTTGAGTTGGTGTGCGTCGACATCACCAACGTCTTTTGCGGGCAGAACTCGACGCAAAACCCACAGCCTTTGCACCGTTCCTCAATGATGTGGACGATGCCATGAGGGACCTGGATGCGCTCCAGATCCAGAGGTTGTCTCCAAAATGTCACAGTCCCTCCTCAATTCCCCGTCGAATTCGGGACGGATGGTTCTGAGAACCGCTCCCAACAATCCTGCGATCGGATCGCCATCGCCAAGTATAGCAGCGAGTGCGGACTCTGTCAAGAAAGTGATTTTTCCCCTGTTTAGAATTTTGGACAACCATCGATGGTAGACAAAATGGCAGGATTTCCTGCCATTTTCCCTCCCATCGATTCTCTATCTCAGTTGGACAGCCAGCTCGGCGATCTCGGCCGGGTGGCTGGCCACGCGCACGCCCACCTGTTCAAAGGCCTCGATCTTTTCGGCTGCGGTCCCTTCGCCGCCTTCGATGATGGCGCCGGCATGACCCATCCGCTTGCCGGGCGGGGCCGTCTGGCCGGCGATAAAGGCCGTCACCGGCTTGCTCATGTTGCGGGCGATGAATTGGGCGGCCCGTTGCTCGTCGGTGCCCCCAATTTCGCCGATCAACACGATCTGCTCGGTCTGAGGGTCCTCCTCAAACAGTTTGAGGACGTCGATGAAATCGGTGCCGATGATGGGGTCGCCGCCGATGCCGATGGCGGTCGATTGCCCCAACCCCTTCTCGGTCAAGGCGTGGACCACTTCGTAGGTCAGGGTGCCGCTCCTCGACACGAGGCCCACCGGCCCCGGGATGTGGATGTGGCCGGGCATGATGCCCACCTTGGCTTCGCCGGGGGTGATGACGCCGGGGCAGTTGGGGCCCACCAGGCGTACGTCGGTGCACTCGAGATGGGCCCGCACCCGGATCATGTCCAGCACCGGGATGCCCTCGGTGATGCACACGATGACCTTGATGCCGGAATCGGCCGCTTCCAAGATCGCGTCGGGGGCAAAGCGGGCGGGCACATAGATGATCGAGGCGTTGGCTTCGGTGGCTCCAACCGCTTCCTGGACGGTGTCGAACACGGGCACGCTGGCGACCCACCCCCCTCCCTTGCCGGGAGTGACGCCTGCGACCACGTTCGTGCCATACTCGACCATCTGGCGAGTGTGGAATTCCCCCTCCCGGCCGGTGATACCCTGCACGACCAATCGCGTGTTCTTGTCGACGAGAATGCTCATGAAACCACCTCCCCCTGGGCAGCGGCGACCGCTTTTTGCGCAGCTTCCACCAGCGACGACGCCGTGATCATGTGGGCTTCGGCCAACAGCCGCCGGCCCTCTTCCTCGTTGGTGCCCACCAGGCGGGCCACCATGGGGACCTGGGTCGGCACTTCGCGCAGCGCTTCGAGGATGCCCAGGGCTACCTCGTCGCAGCGGGTGATGCCCCCGAAAATGTTGAAAAGGACGGCCTTGACGTTGGGATCGGCCAGGATGATGCGCAGGGCGGCGGCGACCTTTTCGGCTTTGGCGCCCCCGCCGATGTCGAGAAAGTTGGCCGGTTCGCCTCCATAGAGTTTGGTGATGTCCATCGTGGCCATGGCCAGCCCCGCGCCATTGACCATGCAGCCGATCTCGCCATCGAGCTTGACAAAGCTCAGCCCATAGCGCCGGGCCTCTTGCTCCTCGGGCGTCTCTTCGTCGGCGTCGCGCATTTCGGCCAGCTCAAAGTGGCGAAAGAGGGCGTTGTCGTCCAGCAGCATTTTGCCGTCGACGGCCAGGAGCTTGCCCTCGCCGGTGACGACCAGGGGGTTGATCTCGGCCAGCGAAGCGTCGCATTCGACAAAGGCCGTATAAAGCCCTTGGGCGATCTTGACAAAGTCGCGAACCCGGTCCTTGGCCAGTCCGATGGAGTAGGCCAGGTCGCGTCCCTGATATTCTTGCAGCCCGAGAAAGGGCTCGATGGTGACCTGGGCGATGCGCTCGGGGGTGGAGCGAGCCACCTCTTCGATCTCGACGCCCCCTTCCGAAGAGGCCATCATCACCGCCCGGCGCTTGGCCCGGTCGATGACGATGCCGAGATAGATCTCCTGGACAATGTCGGCGGCTTCGTCCAGCAGGACCTTTTTGACGGGGAGCCCCTTGATCTTCATGCCCAGAATTTGGGCGGCCACCTGCTCCGCTTGATCGGGATCGTCGGCCACGCGGATGCCCCCGGCTTTGCCACGACCTCCCACCAGCACCTGCGATTTGACGACGACGCGGGCGCCGAGCCGAGCGGCGATGGTCCGAGCCTCTTCGGGAGTGGTGGCCACATCGCCGCGGGGGATCGGTACGCCGTACTTGGCGAGGATTCGCTTCGATTGGTATTCGTGCAGTTTCAACTCTACCTCCTCAGGTTACGGCCAGAAACCATACGGAGCCAGGAACGGCGGTGATTCCCATGGACTGGGTGCGCCGCGTTGCTGGCTCCAAAGATAATGGGTTTGCGTGTGAGTTTGGCATTCACTTTCGCCTCTTTGCGACCTGGGGGGATTATATCACGTAGAGGCCAGAGGGGCAAGGTACGAGGCGGCTATGGCTTGCGGGACAGCGCGCTCCAATGCTCGTCGCCATGCCCTCGAGGGCGGGGCCCAGCCACGAATTTCACGAATTTTACGAATTCGGAACAGGCGATTGGGGCCAGGCCTGCCGGGATCGACCGGGCCGGGTCGCCTCCGACCTGCCTGCGCAGGCAGGCGCAACCGGATCCCGACTGGGCAACGCACATAATGCGGGGGTCCGGGGGACGCAGGTCCCCGGCGCGGGGGTTTGGGGGTGCGCGCGCACCCCCACAAAGACATGCGGGACAACCCATGGGCCCCCGCGTTCGCGGGGGCGACGGCCCAATATGGATTGCGGCAGCTTGCTGCCGCAGAAACAGCGCAAGCCAGCGTCCAGGCTTGCCAGGCGCGCACTCTACACATGGCCCCCCGCTTCCGCGGGGGCGACGGCCCAATATGGATTGCGGCAGCTTGCTGCCGCAGAAACAGCGCAAGCCAGCGTCCAGGCTTGCCAGGCGCGCACTCTACACATGGCCCCCCGCTTCCGCCTGCCCGCCTGCCTGCGAAGGCGGGGGGCGAAAGCCGGGCGCTATTCCCTCACGATCGTGGGCAGGTAGACCAGTTGCTTGATGGTGATCGGCTGGGCATCGCTGACGGTGGGGCCACAGTTGGCCACCGTCACGGTGACCGCTTGGGTGCCGATGCCCGACCAGGAAAAGCGCGCTGTGTCCGTGAATCCGCTGATGCTCACCAATGGCGGGTGCTCGGTTGCTTCCCATAGGTAGGACAGGGGAGCGGTAGCCGTCGATGGCCCCGCCTGCGCGGTAAAGGTGTACTCGATGCCGGTAACGCCGGTGATGGGACCCGAGACGTCCACCTGGGTCACGGTCTGGCAGGCCAGGGGTGGGGTGGGTGAACGCTGGGAGAACAGGATGTTGCTGTCGGTGATCGGTCCTGTGACCCAACTCACCGCCGGAAACAGGGGGTGCCAGGCCATGGCGGGATAATCGTTCGAGAGGGTGGAGGTATAGACCAGGCTTTCGGGTCCCCAGGTGTTGTTTTTGTCGGTCTTGTAGCGAATCCCAAGGGCGGTGTGGGCATTGTTCACCATCAGGCCCTCACTCCATGCCAGGTGGAGGGCGCCGGTCCCATCGGACGTCAGGTCAAAGCTGTGGATGGCCTGGTCCGGGTTGTCGTCGACGATCTCGGCGTTGGCGCTCCAGGCAGAGCCATCCCATACCCGTTCCCAAACGGTCGATTTCAGCGACTCGGAGGAGAAAAAGCTATTGGGGTCGGACCAGAGAAAGTGGAGCTTGCCGTTTCGGTCAAAGGCCAGGTCGGCATCGTGGGCCACGCCCGTCGTCGACGAGAGGTTCAGGGCATCGGTCCAGCTCGCGCCATCGTAGGCAAGATAGTAGGCGTCGTAGAACCAGGGGTCATATCCGATCATCGAGCTGTTCGCGCCAAAGGCGGCCGCGTGCAAGGTGCCCGCCCCGTCGATCACGGCGTCGGCCAGCATGACCTCCAGGTACACCCAGGGCGAAAAGGCCGACCAGCTTCCGTCCTTGTATTCGGCCATCCGGTAGCCCCGATCGAACAGGAGGAGCAAGAGGACCGAGTCTGCCTTGTGTACGGGGATAAAGGAATAGTGGCCTGGATAGTAGGTCTCGTCGCGCAGGAGGACGATTTCGGGCGACCAGGCCGCGCCGTCCCATCTCCGCCACATCAATTCGGTCAGGCCCGTCGGTGTGGCGGGCGTGCCCGATTGTCTGCGCGTCCAGAGCAGGTGGGCGTCGCCCTGTGCGTCGTAAAAGACCACGGGACCCCCATCGGCATGGGGTGAAGCCGACAGGTTCTGGGCGGGGAGCGACAGGGCGGGCAGCCACAGCCCGGTCGTCGAGCTCCGGCGGCGGCCCATGACCTCGCTTGCCGCGTCGTCGCCCTGCTCCATCCACACGGCCATCAGGTCGCCGTTGTCCGGGTTTTGGGCCAGGGAGTGCCAGGAGGAGCGTCGGGGGGCGATGGTGTCGGATAGCCGCTCGGCCGGGCTCCAATCGATGCCCGGCGTGGGACCCTGAGCCCAGGCCGTGGTCGAGAGAACCGACAGAAAGAGAAGTAGCAGAGAAACGACGACACCCCACAACCACCAGTCCCGTCCCCTCATGACACGTGCCTCCCCCATAAAAAAAGAAAGGACTGCGGTCTTTGGCAGTCCTTTCGTTCTTGCTAACCGGCTAGCTCAATTTATCGAGCAAAGCCATTGTAGGTCGAATAGATGTCGCCCGCGTAGTTGACCTTCTGCTGGTTGGCTACGACCGCCAGGCTCATGGCGTTTCCAGAGCTGACCTCAGCGCCGCCGATGGCCTTGGCGCCGTTGCCGTACGGGTCGTAAAAGAGAACCACGCCGACGGCGCCCGCGGCGATATCGACGGTATAGTTCGCCACATCGGTAAAGCCAGGAGCAGGCTTAAAGTCGACCGTTACGGTGGTGGCGGTGGCGCCCAGGTTCTTGATGTTGATGCTGGTCCACAGCGCGCCGTCAGTCTGCGGCTGGAACTGGACGAGGGGCACGACGACCGTATCGGTGGCCATGGCGGCCTCAAAGCCTTCATAGGCCGAGGCATAGAACTTGACCAGGTTGGTCTGGTTGCCGATGCAGGCCAGTTGGTTGCCCGCCGAGTTGCTGACTGTGGCAGCGCCCACCCACTTTGTGCCGCCGTACTGGATAAAGACGGCCGTGCCGTTCTCGGCGACAGCGGACTTGGTCTCAGGCGCCAGCGCCGGATAGCCGGACTCGGGCACAAAGTTGACAGTGACGTTCGTGGATCCAGGCCCCAGGTTCTGGCAGTTGATGCTGGTCCACATGTTGTTGTTTTCCTTCATGATCAGCGGCATGTCAACCGTCGCCGAACCCGCTAGGAATGCGTTGTAGGCGGTGCCGGTCTTGCGCGCCGTGTCGATCTGCTGCGCCACGCCGACGATCTCGCCAGCGCCCTGGACAGACACCTTGGCCGAACCGACCCACTTGGCCACGCCGGCGAACTCGGCCATGGTGTTCTGGTCGTAGGTGTGGGCCGACCAGGCGGGGATTTTGTCGGTGACGTTGGCGATGGCGCCGTACCCGGCCCCAGGCTCAGCCGTGAACTCGATCAAGATATCCACCGGGCTGCCGGTGATGTTCTGCACGTTAAAGGTGGTATAGTTCGAGTTGTTGCCCTTCATGATCAGGGGGAACCGGATCACCGATGCGCCGGCGCTAAAGCCGCTCCAGCTCGCCTGCACCGAGGGGTTGCCCACGTAGAGGATGTTGCTGATGACGGCAATCTCTTCCGTCGATTCGATCACCACCGAACCGTTAAAGCCATCGGCGGCGTGCACCGGAAAGTAGGTGTTCGACTCGCCCACTTTGACGGTGTCGGTCACCGCGGCCACCGACTCGGAGCCATCCTGGTTATAGTAGTAGATCGTGATCGAGGCATCGGTGGCGCCCAGGTTCAAGACCTGGATGCTCGAATAGGCGGGATCCGTCGTGGGATCCACTGCGAGCGCTGCCGGTACCATCAGCACACTCAGCATCAAAACGATGAGCAGACCGTACAACACTTTCTTCATCTAGATATCCTCCTCTTTTTCTTTGCCTGTTCGGCTCTGGATTCTCGCGATGGGAGCAAGTTGCTCCCTTTTCTCTTTCTGATAGGGCCAGTATACCATCGCCCGTCGGCAAAATCAATCACTCGATAGGGGTATTCTACCCCAGAGGACCCCCAAAGGGCATAATCCTTTTGGGTTATTGGCCTTCTGGGCGGGTGATCGGCGGGTTTTCGCCCCAGACCTCCGAGGTCTTCAAGACCTCGGAGGTCTGAAGTGCGATCGCTGCGCTGGCGGCACCGTAGGGGCGACGGCATTCCCGGCACGAGCTTGCGCATCCCCAAGAACCTGTGCCCCGGCACGTGGCGTCGCCCCGGTCGGGATTCCGTGGGAATGCCTCGCCCGTGTGCCCAAAACAATGATTGGCGTCGAGGTTGGGCGAGGCATCGCCGGTGGATGGTTTGCGGGCCTAATGGCCTGGGGCGATGCCTCGCCCCTACGATTTCCCTCTTGGGATTGTGGGGCGTTTTCCCCTATTCGTACACCACGTGCCAATACATCAAACGGGTGGCATGGTTCAGCAAGAGGACGTTGGCCGGGATCTCGGGCCACACCTTTTCGGTGGTCCAAAAATAGGCGCCTTCGGGCACCTCTGCCTCCGAAACGGCATTGTACACCTGGGCGGTCTCTCCCGGTTCCAGAACGCGCCCCTCGGGGAAACGAAAGGCCGGGCCGCCTTCCAGATTGAACAGGATCCAGCCGCCGATGTCCTGCGGCTCGCTGGTGATGTTCTGGATGGTGATCACCTCCCGGTCGGGCGTGATCTCGGCCTGGGCGACGATGACGGGCGTTCGCTCTGGGTCGGGCACGCCGGTGGGCGAGGGGGAACTGCCCGGCTCGGGCGCCACGATGACGGGCGTCGCTTCGCCGAGGGGCGACGTAAAAGCCTCCGACGTGGCCGATGCCTCTGGCGCGAGGGTCGCCGTCGGTATCACCGAGACCAGGGCCGTCTCGGTCGGTTCGGAACTGGAACAACCCACCAGCAGGCCGCTCAGCAGCCAGGCCGCGATTACCAGGAATTTGAAACGGGCGCGCAAATGGGACATGGACGGCACCTCCTTATGTGTGGCTCTCGTGAGCCAGGCCTTACAAGCGGCTCGCGAGCAGCAATCCCACGCAATCACCGATTATACTACAGAACCGTCCCAGAAGCGAAATCGACACCGCCACGGGCCACGGGACCAGTGCGGCGAGCAGGTAGGCAAAGGCCGTCTCCTTCAGCCCCAACCCCAGGGGGACGATCAGAGCCGCCATGGCCACCAGACCCGAGGCCGCCCAGCTCCGCACCACGGGCACGACGTGGTTCCAGCCCAGGTCGGGGTAGAGCCCCGCCGCGAGGAAAAAGATGAAAAGGCCGCCGCTCACCCACGCGCCGGCCTGGAGCAGGCTCCAGCGGATCAGGTTGCCGCGGCTGGCCTGGTGGACGATGGGTTGCCGCTTTAGACGGTTCAGCAGCCAGTTGGCAACACGATACAGCCCCTGGGGCCAGAGGAGGAGGGCCAGGAGGGCGGCCAGCGGCGCCAGTAGCCAAGCCTGTTGCAGGGCTTCCACCTCCAGCGCCCCTCCCCAGGCCGTGCCCAGGTAGACCAGGACCCCTCCCAAGATCATGGTCACCAGCTCCAGGCTCAGGGCGATGGAAATCGTCGTCTTGGTCACCCCTTCCCGCTCATAGAGGTAGATGCGGCCCAGGGCGTACCAGATCAGGCCCGGCACCCGTTTGGCGGGGTTGGCCTGGAGAAAGAACTTGACCCCTTTCCGGGTGGCCACGCGCCGGTCCATGCTCCACACCATGCGATGCCACGCCAGGGCGCCGAGGATCAGCGAACCCAGGTAGGCCAGCAGGCTGGCCAACAGGTGGGCGGGCGAGATGCGCCACTCGTAGGCCAACAGCTCGCGCCAGTTGGTCGCCAAAGAGATCAACAGGTAACCGACGAGGATCACCGTGGACGCCAGGGCCACGATGCGGTGCCAGGTGAGCCCGCGCAGGCGCTGTTCTAGCTGGCGGCGCGCCTTAGCCACCAGGCTCTCAGGCGGAAGATCCTTTTCATCCATCATGATCTATCGGAGCCCTGCTCTCTGCAAGACCCTTTTCTCCTCCCTCGCTCCCGGCACCGTCCTCAGGGCCGGTGCTTGTGGGCCCCCGCTTCCGAGCGAGCGGACTCGCAGCTTGACAAAACTAATTTTGGAGTGCGGCAGCTTGCTGCCGCAAAAACCGGCGCAAGCAGAGCTTGCGCACTCCA
>CAYVLO010000078.1:0-10642 GCA_964452125.1 uncultured Anaerolineaceae bacterium
ATCGGTTTGAATGACCTCGCCGATAAAGCTCTCATCGGGGCTCTCGATGACCCGCCCCAGGGCGCTGACGACGCCCACCGTCAGGGTGCGCTCAAAGCCAAAGGGATTGCCAATGGCGATAACAAACTGCCCCACTTGCAGCGCATCAGACTCACCCAGAGGGATCGGGTGAAGCCGTTCGCGGTCCACATCGATCTTGATCACCGCCAGATCGACGGACGGATCCGCGCCCACCAACGTCGCTGGAACGGTGGTCTCTTCGCCCAGCGTCACAAACAGCTCGGCAGCGTTCTCGATGACGTGATAGTTGGTGATGATGTGCCCTTCACGATCGTAGACGATGCCCGAACCAGAGCCTTCCTGGGGAATGGGCCTGAGAAAAAAGTCATAGCCGTAGCTGCGATTGGTGATGTACACCACACCCTGCCCCGTCTGCTCATAGACCCGAATGATCTCTTCCTGGAGGGTGACAAGATCCGCCGCCGGCGCGATCGGAACCGCTGTCGGCGCGGGTGTGGCGGTCGCCGAGGCGGTGGGCAGCGGCGAGGGAGTGGGCTCCAGCAACTCGGAAAGGTTGCTGGGCAGCGAACACCCCAACAGCGCCAGCGTCAAAACGACCAGGGCCAATCCCACCATGCGCGTTGTTTGTCTATTGCGGTCCATCGATCATCTCCAGACTTGATTCACTCAATCCCAGTCGGTGTACCAGGGAAGCCGGCGATGCCAAATACGATCCGGTTCGTCTATGACATCAAACAGGGACTCTCGGCGCCGCAGTTCGGCTTGTAGATCCAGGATGCGCTGGCGCATCTGCAAGATGATCTCGATACCTTGCAGATTGACTCCCAGATCCCTCAGCCGACGGATGCGGCGCAGCTCCTGAAGCTCGCCCTCGGTCAGCAGCTGTTGAACCAGCTGGCGGGCGATACACTCCTGCACCACCTGCCGGGAAACGCCCGTTCGCCGAACTGCGCTGCTTATGCTGATAATGATTTGATCACGGTGTGTGATTGGCATAAGATTCAACGCCTCCCTATTCACTCCCACTGGCCTGTCGCAACTGTTCCCAGAGTTCCCGCTGTCGGGAGGTCACTTTCTCGGGAAGCTGAACCCGCACTTGGGCGTACAGATCGCCCTTCTGTTTCGAGTTGCGCAGCGAGGGCATCCCCTTGCCCCGCAGCCGGAAGGTGCGACCATTCTGCGTTCCTGCCGGGATGGTCAGAACCGCGTGCCCCGACAGGGTGGGCACCTGAACTTCGCCCCCCAGAACCATGGTGAACAGGTCCACAGGCACTGTCGTATAGAGATCGTTGTCTTTGCGCTCAAACCGCGGATCGGGCTGCACCTTGACCCGCAGATAGAGATCGCCCGACGGCGCCCCTGCGCTCCCTGGCCCGCCCTGACCGCTCATCCGAACGCGCGTGCCCGTCTTGGCGCCCGCCGGAATCGAGACCTCCAGCCGCTGTCCATCCTTCTGTAGAAGACGGGTGGTGCCATGATAGGCCTCTTCCAGCGTGATTTCAACCTCCTGCTCCAGGTCGCGCCCGGCCTGAGGCCGCATCTGATACTCAAACCCGCTCCCTCCACGGCCCCCGCCCATGCCGCCAAACATCTGGCTGAAAAAATCAGAGAAGGGACTGCCGCCGCCAAACAGATCTTCCAGGTCCTCGGGCGTGCTATAGCGGACGTGAACCCGTCCCCCGGGTTGGCCGGTGGCCCACTGGCTCCAGTCATATTCGCCGGGTCGGCCGCCGGTTTGTTGCCAGCGTTGCCAGTCGGCGCCCAATTGGTCGTATTTGCCGCGCTTTTCCGGGTCGGACAACACCTCGTAGGCCTCGTTGATCTCTTTGAATCGTTCCTCGGCCTGCGGATCGTCAGGATTCACGTCGGGGTGGACCTGCCGGGCCAGGCGGCGGTAGGCGCTCTTGATCTCTTTATCGGTGGCGTTCTTGTCTACGTTCAGTATCTTGTAATAGTCCTTGTATTCCATATCGAAACCTCCGCCAGGACCCCGCGTCCTGTAATGCCACTGACCATGCCTTGCCCGTTATTCAACGGCCACCACCACCTTGGCCGGCCGCAGCAGCCGTTCTCCCAGGCGGTACCCTGGTTCGACCACCTGCGTGATCGTAAAAGGGGCCACCCCCTGCCCTCTGAGCGGGATGGTTGCCACCGCTTCGTGCCAATTCGGATCGAACCGCCGGCCTTTGGCCTCCATCGGTTCGACCCTCTCCTGCTGGAGAAGCCGAAGGGCAGATCGGTGGATTACCTCTACACCCCGGCGCAGGTTCTGCCCACTGTTCTCGGGCGCACCCAAGGCGCGCTCCAGATCGTCCACGATTGGCAAAAAGGCGCCCAACATGCGCCGGCGTTCCTCTTCGATCTGCTCGTCAGCCCGGCGCTGCTGTCGCTTGCGAAAGTTGTCCATTTCGGCCTGCAAGCGCAAAGCCCGATCTCGCCAGGCCTCCCCTTCTTCCTCGCTCTCCACTCGGGGCACATCCGCATCCCTTTCCGCCCTGTTGCTGACCTCCGATTGAGACTTTGCTTCTTGGGGCGCCAGAGGTTTCCGGGCAGGCGGATGGGTGCCGGGCTCGTCGTCAACCGTGCGCGGCCTTGTGAGTGGCCCTCAGGCTCTTGTCCAGGTTGTGCTTCTTGCTCGAAAAACGAAGGATACGGTCGCGCCACGGGCTCGGGATTCGCCGCCCATGATCCTCTCGATTCACCGGGGCGAATGACCCGGACTGGAATATTCACTCGTTTGTTCATCAGTTTCCTATGGGGTAAAGATGGGCCTGGGAACCCCCAGGCCCATCCCTTGTCCTCTAGACTTCGCGGAATTCGCCTTCGACAAACTCCTCACCCGTACCCTCTTGGGGGCTGGGGCCCGATTCACTTCCGTCCGGCGCCGCCTGCTGCTCTTGAGCATACATCTGCTGGCCAATGGCATAGCTGGCCTGCTGCAGTTGCTCGATCAGTTGCCGGATGCGATTCACATCCTCGCCCTCTTTGGCCTTTTTCAGATCCTCGATGGTTTGCTCGATGGTCGAGCGATCCCCAGCAGGGACCTTGTCGCCCAGGTCACGCAGTGATTTCTCGGTCTGGTAGATGATCTGGTCGGCAGTGTTGCGCGCTTCGATCATCTCCCGGCGGCGTCGGTCTTCGGCCTCGTGCCGCTTGGCCTCGTTTACCTTCTGCTCCACTTCGCTCTTGGAAAGGTTGGTGCTGGCTGTGATGGTGATCTTTTGCTCCTTGCCGGTAGCCTTGTCCTTGGCCGCCACGTTGAGGATGCCATTGGCGTCGATGTCAAAGGTCACTTCCACCTGCGGCACACCCCTCGGTGCAGGCGGGATGCCCTCCAGGTTGAACCGTCCAAGGGTCATATTGTCGGCAGCCATGGTACGCTCGCCCTGCAATACGTGGATGGTCACTGCCGTCTGTCCATCCTCTGCCGTGCTAAAGATCTCGCTCTTGCGCACAGGGATAGTCGTATTGCGCTCGATGAGGGGCGTCATCACGCCGCCCAACGTCTCCACCCCCAAAGTCAGAGGGGTGACGTCCAGGAGCAACACATCCTTCACCTCGCCCGCCAGCACACCCGCCTGGATGGCCGCACCAATGGCCACCACCTCGTCCGGGTTGACGCCCTTGTGGGGCTCTTTGCCGCCCGTCAACTTGCGCACCAGATCCTGGATCATGGGCATGCGGGTGGCGCCGCCCACCAACACGACTTCATCGATCTGGTCGGCCTTGAGCTTGGCATCGCGGAGCGCCTGCTCAAAGGGCTCGCGGCATCGCTCCACCAATTCCTCGGTGAGCTGCTCGAGCTTGGACCGCGAGAGTTTCATCTGCAAGTGCTTGGGGCCCGAAGCGTCGGCTGTGATAAAGGGCAGGTTGATCTCAGTCTCCAGCACCGTCGAAAGCTCTATCTTGGCCTTCTCCGCGGCCTCGTTCAGCCGTTGCAGGGCCTGGCGATCCTTGCGCAGGTCAATGCCCTGGTCTTTGTGAAACTCTTCGGCCACCCAATCGACAATCTTTTGATCCCAGTCGTCGCCGCCCAGGAAGGTGTCGCCACTGGTCGACTTGACCTCAATAACGCCATCGCCCACCTCAAGGATCGATACGTCAAAGGTACCACCGCCCAGGTCCCACACCAGAATGGTCTCGGATTTTTGCTTGTCCAGCCCATAGGCCAGAGAAGCGGCGGTGGGCTCGTTGATGATCCGCAGCACTTCGAGCCCGGCGATCCGTCCTGCATCCTTGGTCGCCTGGCGTTGCGAGTCGTTGAAATAGGCCGGCACGGTAATGACCGCTTGAGTCACCTTTTCGCCCAGATAGGCCTCGGCATCATCAGCCAATTTGCGCAAGATCATGGCCGAGATCTCCTGGGGCGTGTATTCTTTGCCGGTTTGCGGCAACCGCACGCGGGCGTCGCCCGCGGCCCCCTCGACAATCTGATACGGCAGAATACTGCGCGCCTTGACCACTTCGGGCTCGTCATAACGCCGCCCCATGAGCCGTTTGACCGAATAGACCGTATTGTCGGGGTTGACAACAGCCTGTCGCCGCGCCGTCTGGCCCACCAATCGCTCGTTATTCTTGGTAAAGGCGACAACCGACGGGCAAAGCCGCCCACCCTCAGCCGTCGAAATGATGGTTGGTTCGCCGCCTTCCATCACCGCGAGCACACTGTTGGTTGTGCCAAGGTCAATACCGATGATTTTTCCCATAATTTTCCTCCCTCCACTTTCAAAACCGTCTACGATTCCGGCTTTCTCTGCATTCCATAATAGCATCCCTACTGTAACAATTTTCTGTTAGAATGGGATTAGACAAGTGTTAGTGTTGCGTTAGAAACAATGGGGACGAACCTCAACGTGACTCGCTCCGGCAGCCGGCGCAGCCGTGCAAAGCGGACAATCGAGGAAACGTGGGCAGGTGCGGCAGATCGGTACTTACGGAGAGCACAGCTCTTGGTTGGGGTCACTACTCTGAGCGCAGGCGGCGCGCAGATTGTTGCGCAGGGCGCCATTTTGGTAATCGGGCCGCTCTGTCAAAATCGGCCCCCAATGGGCGATGGCCACATTCCACTCGCCTCGGCCAAAGGCTTCGGCGCCCGCCACATACTCGGCCGCCAGGCGACGTTCTTCGGCCCAGGCCGTGTTGCCGGGCTGCAAGCTCAAGGCTCGATCCAGATAGCTGATGGCCTCACGGAGTTGGAATGTAGACCCGTTGGCTTGGGAAATCAACTGCTCGGCAGCCAGGGGGTACGCTTCCGTCAAGCGGGTTCGCAGAACACCGCCTTGGTAATCGGGTTGAAGCAACACGACCCTTTCCCAGTGGCTGGCAGCACCAGCCCAATCACCCCGCGCAGCAGCGTCGGCGCCCGCTACATAATCGCTGGCCCATTGCCGCTCGTTGATCAGATCCCGGTTGGCAGGCTGCAAAGCCAAAGCAGCAGTCAAATAGCCTGTGGCCTGGCGCAACATTTCTGCATCGCCATTGGCCTGGTCGATCAAGGAACGGGCCTCTTCCACATAGGCCTGGAACAGGGCTCTTTCCACCTCCGACTGGTTAAAGCTAGGGTTCTGGCTGCGTATCTGCCGGAGGATAGGGATGGCGCCCAGGCGATCCCCATTCTCCAGAAGGGACTGGGCCTCTTGCCATTGCCCTTCCAATGCCTGCTGTTTGCGGGCAAGGTCCACCAACTGCTGAATATCCCGATAGTCGGGATTGGTGGCCTGGATCTGAAGAAGAAAATCGAGCGCTGCTTGCCAATCCCCCCTTTGCTGGGCATCGATGGCCTCCACATAGAGGTGGTCCCAGGCTTCCTGCTGTTCGATCTGTGCCAGGGCCGCCTCCGCCTCCTGATCGCCCGGTTGTTGCCTCAACAGCTCTTCGAAACTATCTCGCGCGCCTTGCCAGTCTCCAGCCTGCATCCGTCGCTCTCCATCCTGGCGGAGCGATTTGAGCAGGACCTGCTGCTGGGTTTCCTCGCGGGTTGGGGATACAAAGCGATCGTAGCCAGCAACAAAAGCAGCGGCCGTCACAAACGTCACGGTAAGGGCGAACAGAAGAAGAAGTACCCGGCGGAGGGTGGGCGTGGGGTTGCTGCGCTCCACCACAATCGGCCCTTCCTCGGCCAGGGTCTTGCGCAGATCCAGTCGGATCAGCAGCTCCTGCAGGCGGGGATGGCCTGGATACAGATCGGACAATAACTGGATCGTCGCCCGGGCGTCCTCCTCGTGGTCCAGGGTCACCTGGTCCACGAGGGCTCGATACAAGGGATGTTCCTCAATGGGCAGGTTGTCGGCCTGTGTGTCTTGGGGTTCTGTCATGGGAATAATCGAGTTCTCGATTCAAACGTCTTAGGGGGCGATATCGCCCAGTGTGCGCAAAAGTTGCGGAATCGCTGGGCCCAGAAGTACGACCAGCATCGAAGGAAAGATCAAGAAGACCAGAGGAAAGAGGAGTTTGATAGCGGCCTGGCGGGCCAGTTCTTCGGCCCGCTGCCTGCGCTTGATGCGCATATGCTCTGCCTGGGTGCGCAACACCTTGGCGATACTGACCCCCAGTTGGTCGGCCTGAAGGATCGTGGCCACAAAGTTATCGACATCGGGCACCTCGGTCCGCTCGGCCATGGCCAGCAGCGCCTGGCGACGTGTTTTGCCCAGTCTCATTTCGGCCACAACGCGGTTGAATTCTTGGGCCAGAGCGGTGTTCCACCGTTCTCCGACACGACTGAGGGCAGCGTCAAAGCCCAGGCCGGCGCCGACGCAGATGTTGAGCATATCCAAGCCATCGGGTAGGGCAAAGAGGATCTCTTTTTGCCGCTGCTGAATCCGACTGGAGAGCCACAGCAACGGCAGATAGTACCCCAAAAACCCGGCCGCAATCGTAAAGAGCAAACGCGAGGCCAGGGGCAGATCGCCCAGGAGAAGGAGCGAAAAGAGCAGGAGAGCTAGCACGATGGCAGTCGCCACCCGAACCCCGGTCAGGTCGGCCACCGTCCAGTTGTGAGGCCGACCTGCCAACTCGAGTCGGTGTTGCAGAATTTCCAGATTGCGCTGGGGGGCCAGGCGTCCCAGGTATCCCAAGAAGGCAACCAGGGCCGGCCGGAGCACGCGCTCTCGGAAGGGCCGGCTCATCTCCACCTCTTCCAGGGTAGGTCCCGTAGAGACAAAGTACATGCGGTCCTGATCCACATTCTGGGCTCGGGCAAAGGTTCGCAGCCCGAGCAGGAAGGCCAGGACAGCCCCGCCCACCAGAAAACCGAACAGGATCACTGGCAGCGTGGTCACAGACCCCTCTCTTTCATGGCAATGTACGAAACGGCAAACGGGTTCATATCTCGATCTCCACGATCTTGCGCATGATAATGAACCCCAGCACCATCATGATCCCGGCCCCAATGGGCAGGCACAGGGTGGCGCCGGGTGCAAAAAGCTGCTTTTCATACTCGGGATTGATGATATAGAGCAGCACGCCAAGGGCAATGGGCATGACCAAGAGCACATATCCGGAAAACCGCTGTTGGGCCGTCAAAGCCTGGATCTCGCCCACAATGCGAACCCGCTCTCGGATGGTGTGGGCGGCGATCTCCAGGATACTGGCCAAATTGCCCCCCACCTCATGCTGCACATTGATCGCCGTGATGATCATGGCCAGGTCATCGCTGTCGTTGCGCCGCGACAGGCTATCGAGGGCTTCTTCGAGCGAACGCCCCAACCGAGTCTCACGCACGACACGCTCGAACTCGGCGCCCGCCGGGTCGGGCAATTGTCTGCCGACCCACTCTACTGCTTGCAAAAGACCATACCCTGCCCGCAGCGAACCCACCAGATGATCCAGCACATCCGGCAATTGTTGATTGAACGCTTGAAGCCGCCGCGTTTTGCGCATGCCGATGTAAAGAACCGGCGCATAGAAACCGACCACGGCCAAAATCAGGCCCGAGAGGAGATCTCGCTGGATCAGATAGCCAAGGGCAAACCCGCCAAGAACCGCAATCAGGCGCATCAGGAGATATTCGGACACGGTGATAGACAGATCGGCGCGCGCCAGATCGGTTCGGATGCTATCGGCAAAAGCGCGTCGAGAGATCTGCCGCTCCATCTGGCCCAACCAGGGACCTGCCGAAGCGTCTGCCGCGGCTTCTTGGCTCAGGCGTTCGGCCAACCAATCTTCCATGCGCTGATCCACTTCCTCAACTGGCTGCATGGCCCGGTGTACACCGTACAAAAAGGTGGCCACCGCCAGAGAGGCAATGAATCCAACAGCCACGTACCAGGTCATGAGTCCACCTCGTTAGCAGAAGCAAGGGACCTAAAGGAAAAAATTCCTCGCCTCTTTTTGCGATTGGCCACCGGTTCCGGCTCGGCCCTGGTCATTGGCTCCAAGCTGGGCACCCCCTTGCCTGAAAGGGTCCGAGCCAGCTCCAGAATGTTCTGAGCGGCGGGGCTGTCGCTGTATTCCAGCACCAGTGGGACCCCCCGGTTGAGGGAACCGGTCACCTCGCCAGGAGCATATTCGATGGTCTGGGCGATGCGATAACCGAGGGCCTGCTCCACGTCGCGGATCTTGATCGTGCTGCGATGATAGCATTGATTCAGGACGAGCAGGGTTTTTTCCACATCGTATTTGAGCAGTTTGAGAGCATCCAGGCAGCGATGGGTATCTCGCAGCGCCGTAACTTGGGGGGTAGTGAGCATCACCAGGCGGCTGCTGGCATCCAGGATGGCCAGGGTACAATCATCGAGCACTGACCAGGCGTCGACCACAATGTAGCCCTCGTGGAGTCTGGCCAAGCGGTTCAGAAGGCGGCTAAGGTGTTCAGGTCGGATGGCCTCGGCGGCATCGACGAGCGGCGGAGCCGTCAACACCCGGATGCCCGAGCTATGGATGCCCAGTGCGCTCTCCAAAGTCGAATCGTCCAGATCATCCAGATCAGGTAGCAAGCTGCTGATGGAAGCCCCGGAAGTGATGTTCAGGGCGATATCAATATCCCCAAATCTTAAGTCGCCGTCGACCAGGATGACAGGCTTTTGAGAGATGGTGTGCAACGACACGGCCAGGTTAATAGCCACGGTTGTACAGCCCACTCCCCCTTTGGGGCTGTAGACGCTGATGATCTGGGCCTGCGGCCGGGGACGGACTTGCTCACCTGCTAGCAAACGGGGAACATCGGGCATCTCGGCGCGGCGCTGGAGCAAAAGCTCATAGGTCTTGTGGATACTGCCAATCAACTCCTCTTCGCGGAAAGGCTTGAGCAGGAATCCCTGGGCGCCGTGCAACATGGCCTTTTGCACGGCCTCCACCTCACCCATCATCGCCACCATGATGACTGCCTGCCTGGAAATGGGCGCAGCCACCTGAGCGAGCAGGTTCCCTTGCTGCAAAATGCCGCTGTTGACATCAATGAGCAGTATGTCGGGTTCCAGTTTTTGAATCGATTCGAGGAGTAAGTCGGAATCTCGCACCAAACCGACAAAGTGCAAATCCTTATTGGCGGTGATGACATTCGCCATCCAATCGGATACGGGATCTTGGCCGGCGATGATCAAGACGCGGATCGTACCCCGGTCGGTCAACGAATCAGGTTTCATGCAGGCTTCCTACTCTTCCAGCGGCTGGGGCACCAAAATTCCGTAGCGCAGCACCAGATAATTGATATTCACCGGTTGGGCTTCAAAGAGCGCCATGTTCGTGGGCGAGCGCAGCGCCACGTCCACCGTCCCGATCGAATCGCGCAGGTACTTGAGCACTAACGCATCCTGGGGGGCGATCTTGAGGACCAAAGCGCGCCGGGGCAGCTTGATCTGCACCTCCTGCTGTTGTCCCTCCGGCGCCTTGGGTTGGGGCTCTTCCAGGATCTGAAGGACTTCGAGGTTTTGCAAGGCCAACACCGACACCTGATCCATGCTCTGGTCTCGCTCCACCGGCACATACTCGGGGGGGATATCCTCCAGTTTCATGGGCGTGTCCAAGATCGCATCAATCGAAAAGAGGACGTCTACGTGGTCGCCGGGCAACACGGCGCCCCACTGGCTCAGGATATCGTCGGCAGGCAAGGCCACAGCGATCCGATCATCTCCCAAAAGCTGAGGCAGATCGCGCTGGGCGCCCAAACTGGTGACATCCTGCATCAGGATGACTTCGCCCAGAGCGATATCGCGCGTGGTCATGGTTCCCAACACATCCTGAACCCGCACCGCCGCCCCGCTGGGAATTTCCTGGCGCTCCTCGACGGTGACATTGTCGGCGCGGATGACCGTGTTGGCCGCCAGGGGTTGCAGGGCGACCACCACCGGCTGTCTGGCGGGGGGCGCCACCGTCATCTCGCGGGAGGCGGCCCAGTTCAGGGCGGCGATGGCCAAAATGCCGGCGAAAACTGTGAGGATGGCGCTGATGATAAACCACAACCAACTGCGACGCTTCATGGGTCTTCTCCTTTGCTGCTACTACAGGTCACAAATCGCCGGTGGACAGATCCAAAAGGGATCTCGCACTCTGCCACCGGGTGTGGCTAGGGCGACGTTTCAGGAATGGGCCGCCGCAGTTTGACCGCGCACAGGCCAAAGTCGGGGCAGCCGCCAATATCGTCCAGGTTGGCGAAAAATCGATGAAAGCGCCCCTCAATCCACCG
>CAYVLO010000079.1:0-10574 GCA_964452125.1 uncultured Anaerolineaceae bacterium
ATCTCTTGTCCGTCAATTGTCAAACAAACCACCCGGTCTGCCGTCATGGAAGAAAATCCTCACAACCCTGGATTGAATCCTCGGATGAACTACGCACCGTCCACCATACACCGCTTTTCGCGGATATGGAACTCGTATTCCTCGCGGAAGCGTTGGATGCTGCTCTGCACCGGCCCGACCGCCGCATCGCCCAGGGGGCAAAAGCTGCGGCCCATGATGTTCTTGCCGATATCCAGCAGCAGATCCAGATCCTCCATCCGTCCCTGGCCATGCTCGATGCGGTGGAGGATGCGGTACATCCAATCGGTGCCCTCCCGGCAGGGAATGCACTTGCCGCACGATTCGTGTTTGTAGAACTCGGTCAGGCGCAGCGTGGCGCGCACAATGCACGTCTTTTCGTTCAGGGCAATGACGGCGCCCGAACCCAACATCGAGCCCGCTTCAAAGATGGCCTCATAGTCCAGAGCGACGTCCATGGCAGCATCGGCGTACAGCATCGGCGTCGAAGAGCCGCCCGGGATGATGGCCTTGAGCGGGATGCCGTCTTTGGGCCCGCCACACAGGTCATAGATCAATGTGCGCATCGGTGCGCCCAACGGCAGTTCGTACGTGCCGGGGCGCTCTACATGGCCCGATACGCAGAATAGCTTGAGCCCTGGGCTGCGCTCTGTGCCCCATTGCTTGTACCAGTCGGCGCCGTGCTCGATGATAAAGGGCACGTTGAACAGGGTCTCGACGTTGTTGATCACCGTCGGTTTGCGGTACAGACCCTCCGCCGCCGGGAAAGGCGGCTTGAGCTTGGGGTGGCCCCGCTTGCCTTCCAAGGAGGAAAGAAGGGACGTTTCCTCGCCGCACACATAGGCGCCGGCGCCGCGAAGGATGCTCAACTCCAGGTTGTAGCCGGTGCCCAGGATGTTTTTGCCCAAATAGCCCCTGGCATAGGCCTGATCCACCGCCTTTCGCAGCCGTTGGTAGCTCAGGTCGTACTCGCCCCGAATGTAGATGAAGGCATGTTCCACTTCGCAGGCATAGCTGGCGATGATCGTGCCCTCGATGACGCCGTGGGGATCATGCTCCATCAACAGCCGATCCTTGAACGTGCCAGGCTCGCCTTCGTCGGCGTTGCACACCAAGTAGCGAGGGTAGGTGTCTTTGGGGAGGAACATCCATTTGCGGCCCGCAGGGAACCCGGCGCCGCCCCGCCCCCGAAGCCCCGAGTTGAGCACGATCTCGACGACTTGCGAGGGTTGATGCTCTTTGAGCGCCTTTTCCAGAGATCGATACCCACCTCGCTCGAGATAGGTTTCCATCTCGTGGGAATCTGGCACGCCCACATTTCGCAAAAGTACTTTTGTTTGCACGCCCGCTCCTGATGTCTTGATCTCGGACACTCGATCTGGCCCTCGGGCTATTCGCCGTACATTCCCGACCAACCCCACACGCCCTGGTTGCTCAGGCTGAAAAATTCGTCTTCCAAGATGCGCTGATGCATCTGCTCTTCGTCGGCCAACTGCTGGAACATGGCCTGCCCGGCGGGATCGTCCGTCTCTTCCTTCAGCGCCCGATACTGCTCGCCGGCGGCTTTTTCGTTCTCGATGGCCTTGCCCAAAATGCCCGCCTCATTTTTCAGTTCTTCCAACAGGACGCCCGAAGCCTCGCCGCCGCCTGTCCATGGGGCGAATTGCGCCAGGGTGCTGGATGCGTAGTTGATGAATCGCCCATCCTTTTGCAGCGAGGAAAGCAGTTCGGCCAACTTTTGATAATGATGTTGCTCAAAAGCCGCCAGGCGACCCAGCAGGTCGCGCCCGCGTGGATCCTCGATCTCGGCCGCCGCATGGGCGTAAAAGGCCTGGGCCTTTAGTTCGGCTTCCATGGCAATGTCCAGCGCTTCTTCCAATCCCAATTTTCGACTCATGGGTACGCCTCCCCGTCCTATTCCAGGCTTGCCAGAATCTGATCGACTTTATCCTCGGTCAGATTCTCGTGGTACGCGTCATCGACCTGCATCATCGGCGCCGTGCCGCACGATCCCAGGCATTCGACTTCCATCAGGGTGATGCGGCCATCCTCTGTGGTCTCGCCCGGCTTGATGCCCAGTTTCTTGCCAATGTAGGTCAGCAGGTGATCGGCCCCCAACAACGAGCAAGAGATGTTGGTGCACACCTGGACCAGGTGGCGGCCCACCGGCTTGCGGTTGAACATGGTGTAAAAGCTGGCCGCGGATGCCACCAGGGTCACGGGCAGTCCCATCAGCGATGCCACTTCGTCATAGGCCTCTTCGGGCAGCCATCCCCCATAGTCCTGTTGCGCCTGATGCAGGGCGGGCAACAACGCCGACTGGGCATCGGGATACTCTTGCCGTATTTTCAGGATTTCCGCTTTCGACTGTTCCGATAGCACTACAGCCTCCAAAAAACCATGGGGTCCCTGTTTACCGGTCGACTTCGCCCAGGGTGATGTCAATGCTGCCGATGATAGCCACCATATCGGCAAACATGCTGCCGGGGGCCATCACGCTCAACGCCGAGATGTTGGAGAACGACGGTCCCCGGATCTTGCAGCGATAGGGCCGGGGCTCGCCATCCGATACAAGGTAAAAGCCCAACTCGCCCTTGGGGTTCTCGACGCTGGAATAGACCTCGCCCACCGGCGGCGAGAATCCCTCGGTGACCAGTTTAAAGTGATGGATCAAGGCCTCCATGCTGGTCTCCAACTCGTCCCTCGGCGGCAGCGAGATCTTGCGGTTGGGGTCTTTGACCGGCCCGGGGCCGATCTCCTGAAGTTTCTTGAGCCCCTGGCGGATAATGCGCACGCTCTGGCGCATTTCGGCCACCCGCACCTTGTAGCGGCTGTAGGCATCGCCTCCGGTTTCGGTCGGGATCTCGAAATCGTACTCTTCGTATCCGCAATAGGGAGCGGACTTGCGCACGTCGTAGCCGATGCCGCACCCCCGCAGTACCGGCCCGGTGCAGCCCAGCGCGATGGCTTGCTCGGCGTCGATGACGGCAATGTCGACCAACCGCGAGCGGTAGACGGGGTTGTTGGTGAGCATCACCTCGTATTCATCCAGGCGCTTTTCAAACCAATCGACAAATTCCAGCGTCTTGCGGGCAAAGGCCGGGGGCACGTCCCAGCGCACGCCGCCTGTGGTAAAGTAGCTGGTGGTGAGCCGGGCGCCGCAGACCATCTCAAAGATGTCCAGGATCATCTCGCGCTCGCGGAACGCGTATTCCAGCAGGGCGTGGATGGTGCCCGACAGGTCCAGGGTCTGCGTACCGATCCAGATCAGGTGGGCTGCCAGGCGCTGGAGTTCGAGCAAGAGCACGCGGATGACCTGGGCCCGGGGAGGCACCTGAGCGTCCATCAGCTTTTCCACCGCCAAAATGTACGACAGGTCGTTGGACATCCCCGACACATAGTCCATCCGGCTGGGATAGACCGCGAATTGCTGGTAGGTTCGGTTTTCGGCCGTCTTTTCAAATCCCGAGTGGAGGTGGCCGATATCGGGCGCGGCGTTGACAATGCGCTCTCCTTCGAGCTCTACCACCACGCGCAACACGCCGTGGGTGGCGGGGTGTTGGGGCCCCATGTTGATGATCATGGTGTCGTCGCGGCCACTGAACCAGGGCGGCACGTCCGACTCTTTGGTGGGCGCATCCAAGATCTGTTGGCCCACGTTGGCCAGCGCCGGCTCGTCGGGGTTGACGTTGAACTGCACCGGCTCGTCGCCGATGCCATAATCCTTGCGCAAGGGATGCCCCACCCAGTCGTGGGGCAAAAGGATGCGGCGCATCTCGGGGTGTCCCTTGAAGCGGATGCCAAACAGGTCGAACGCTTCGCGCTCGTGCCAGTTGGCCGCCCGCCACACAGAGGTGACACTGTCCACCACCGGCGCCTCGCCAGCGAGGGGCGCCTTGAGCCGCAAACGCTGCCGGTGCTTTAGCGAGTATAGCTGATAGACCGCGATAAAGCGCGGCGACAGGCCCAGATCGAGCTGGTCGATGGCGCTGACAAAGAGGCACAGGTCGTAGGCCAGATCCGGGTCATCGCGCAAAAACCGGCAGATCGGCAGGATATCGGCCGCGCGCACCACCACGGTCGTTTCCCCGCGAAAGTCGTCCACGCCGAGTACCGACTGGGGAAAGGCTTCTTTTAGTTTTCGAATGCTTTCGTCGCCTTGGCTCATCTCATGTTCCTGACAGGATCGTGGATTGTCGCTCGCCGGTGTCCCAGACCTGCTTCTGACACCGATTACTTGTAGTCGGCGAACGTTTCCTTTTGGATTTTTTCGTACAACTGCATGACGCCATAGCACAGCGCTTCGGGCCGCGGCGGGCAGCCGGGGATATACACGTCCACCGGGATCAGCTTGTCGGCCCCTTGCACGATGGCATAATTCTCGAACGGGCCGCCGCTGGAAGCGCACGCCCCCATGGCGATGACCCATTTGGGGTCTTGCATCTGGTCGTACAGCCGCTTGACGACCGGCGCCATCTTTTGCGAGACGCGCCCGGACACGATCATCACGTCCGATTGCCTGGGTGTGCCGCGAAAGACTTCGGCGCCAAAGCGGGCAATATCATGGCGGGGTCCGCCCGCAGCCATCATCTCAATGGCGCAGCAAGCCAGGCCAAATAGGAAGGGAAAGGGCGACCGTCCCCGTCCCCAGTCGACCAGTTTTTCGAGGGTGGTGGTCACCACCGAGCCCTCGGGCAGAGCCATTTCTATTCCCACTCGAGTCCCCCCTTTTTCCACACATAAACTAGGCCAAGCACCAGGATCAGCACAAAGAGCACGGCTTCTACCAGGCCCATCCAACGAGGCGCCAGGTCCTTGAACACCGCAGCCCAAGGAAACAAAAAGACGATCATGATGTCGAATACAATGAACAATACGGCAAAGAGATAGTACTGGATGGGGAAGCGACGGCGCGCGGGCCCAATGGGCAGCTTGCCCGATTCGTACGGCGCAAGTTTCACTTCACTGGGGCGTTTGGGGCCAAAGAGGTTGGGCATGAGCACGGCGATGGCTGACAGAGCAACAGCGACCACCGCGTAGATCAGAATAGGTAAAAAATCGCTCGGCATCGAAAGTAACCCTCTACATCGAGTACTGACCCAAGATCGTTTCTGCCAAGACTCGGTCAAGGAGCTGACCAAGTACGGTCGCCCATTCTATCACAAGCATGGCTCCTTGTCAAACCCGATTCGCCATCTTCCAGCTTCCCGTTGCCGAACAAACAGTATGAAAGCGATTGTTTTCTGATAAAGCAGTGTGCAGTCTTGGCGCTTTCTTCCTTTCGAGTCAAAGAGAGGCGGCCGAAATCTGTCCTCCACAGATGTTTCCCCCGGTCACCCGCCGCCTACGCGGCTGCAACTCGCTCTGGATAGGGCGCCCTCGTATGGACGATGACATAATATCCTGTCGGTTTCCTACTGGAATATTGCAATTTTTTCTATTCTATGCGATAATAGTGCAGTCATCACCGGAAAGGAGGTGCTTGTCCTTATGGCGACCGATAAAGATCTGGTGATACCCACCACCCTGCGCGTCAAGCTCGAAGATGGGCAGATCGTGCAAATGTCCGTCGACGAATACCTGAAGGGCGTGGTCCCCACCGAAATGGGGCTCAAAAAACCCATCGAAGCCCTGAAGGCCCAGGCCATCGCTTCCCGCTCTTACGCAGTCACCACGCGACGGCATGCCGCAGAGGGGTACGACGTGTGCGTCACTACCCACTGCCAGGTGTATCGCCCCAAAAACCGCTATGCCGATTCGGATCGGGCCGTCGACGAGACCTCGGGTCAGGTGCTCAGCCACCAGGGCTCGATCGTTTCGGCTCCCTATTTTGGCCATTGTGATGGACACACGCGCAACAGCGAGGATGTCTGGTCGGGGCGCGTCGCCTATCTCCGCAGCGTGCCCTGCGTCTGTGGTTACAAGAACATGTACGGTCATGGTGTGGGAATGTGCCAGCGAGGGGCAGCCGCCATGGCGCTCCAGGGGGCCGCGGCCCAGGAGATCCTCGAGCATTATTACCAGGGCGCCAAGGTGATCTCGGCGTCCACGGTAGCGCGCACCCAATTCAAGCGCAGCATCATCCTGGGCACGACCGTGGATCGGGCCGGCGTCCCGGTCCCCAATGTCCCCCTCAGGCTCGACGGTCCCACGGGCCCCTTCCAGCGCAGGTCGAACGCCAAGGGGCAATTCTGGATCAGCGGTCTGCCAGCAGGGACCTGGGAACTCCAGGTGGTCGACAAGCCGGTGAAATTGAGCAACCTGATCACCGATGGGCGCAACAGCCTGAACCTGCAGGTGATGGTCACCGGCCTTCCCGCCCTGACCGTTCAGGTCCTTCCCCTGGCCCATCCCCGGGAAATTGCTGGCACGTTGGGCTATGGGGGAATTCCGGTCCATGTTGTGGACCCTGCGGGCCACGAACAGATGCTGCTCAGCGGCTCGCAGGATCTGTACGATCCGGGTGGGTTTGCCGTGTCGGCCGAAAAGGGAGGTCTCTACACTGTCAAAATCCTGGACCAGACCTTTGAGCTGAACCTCAAGAGCAACGGCCTGTGGGCCCGTTTTGACGCACCGCCGGAGAAGTCATGATGTCGGAGGTTCTCACCCGCGAGGATCTGGAGGCCGCCCGCGCTGAACGGTATCGCCAACGGCTCGATCTGCGGGTGCGGTCCGAGGAGGAGGCGCTCGAGTTTCTGGATAGCGTGGGGCTCTGCCTCCTGTTTTCCGCCAAGGAACTCGAATTGCCCTCCCTGTGGGGGGCGATCTGCGGCCAAGATCGCCCCGCGCCCGTCCAGCACAACGATTATGAACTGGGCCTTGCCTGGCGCTGGAAGGACAGCCTGCCGATCGGCAAACGGGTACTCTATGGCAAGTTCCTGCACAAGAGGCCTGTGTTTGTCTCCCTCGAGCTGGCGCCCTATCTGTACGCTCTATCGCCCAATTATGGCGATCCAGCCGAGGACACTATGCTGGACTATAGCGAAGGGCGACTGAGCGTCGAAGCCAAACAGGTCTACGAAGTGCTGTTGCAGCAGGGCGCCCTGCCCACCAGCCAGTTGCGGCGCGAGGCCGGCCTGGGCGGCAAGGCCAATGTGGGACGGTTTGACCGCGCCCTGACCGAGCTGCAGATGGATCTACGTATTGTCAAGGTCGCCATCTCGGATGCCAACCGCTGGGGTTATTGCTACGTGTACGATCTATTGCCCCGGCACCTGCCGCGCGTCGTAGAGGCCGCGCGCGCGATCAGTGAGCGCCAGGCGCGAGAGCATCTCCTGCGCCGCTATCTTCAAACGGTGGTGGCTGCTGCCCCACAACAGATCGCCCGTTTGTTTGGCTGGTCCTTGGAGGAAATCGAACAAACGTCTGACCATCTGGCAGAACGGGGGGAATTGCGCAAGGGCGTTCGCATCCAGGATGTAAAAGACGAGTTTTTCCAAATAATCGCTTGAATTCTTTTGAATTCTGTGGTATAATGGCAAAGTGAACGATTCCGCTGATTCACTGCTGATCGACCTGCCCAATCTGTTGCGAGTGGGGATATGGCAAAGAAAACGATTCTGATCGTGGAAGATGATATCGGCACGCTGCATCTGCTACAGCAGATCGTTCAGCGGGCGGGCTACCAACCCCTGCTGGCCCGGGACGGCGCCGAGGCCTTGACCTTGCTTCAGCAGAGCGCTGTCGACCTGGTGCTCCTCGACATCATGCTCCGCGATATAGATGGTTGGGCCGTGCTCAAATCGATCAGGGGCGATCTCCGGTTGAACCGCATCCCGGTTTTCATTGTCACGGGCCGAATGCCCTCTGAGCACCGTTCCGAAATGCAGGTGCTGGAAAAGCTATACGACGATTATTTTCTCAAGCCCTTTGACGTCAGACATCTCGTGGAGCGGATCGGCGATGTGCTAAACAGCCGAGTCGCCGCCTGACCGGCGTTAGGGCGCCCAACTGATGCGCTCATTTTGCCAATCGGAGGCCAGGCCCCCATCACCCAGGGCGAATAGGCGCCGCTGATTGGAGCCGTTGGCGTTCATGGCCCAGATGGCCCAATCTCCCCCCTGGTTTGATACGTAGGCAAGGGATTTGCCGTCAGGCGACCACACCGGGAGCCCCTCGTTGGATGTGCTATCGGTCAGCCGCTGCACGTCAGAGCCGTCGAGGTTCATGACATAGACATCCCAGTTCCCCTCGCGGTTGGAGGCAAAGGCGATCTGGTCGCCGCGCACCGCCGGGGCCGAGTCTTGGGCGAATTCGGTGAGCTGCGTCGTAGGGTGGGGGCCCGGCGCAGAGGGCATGATGTACAGGCCGCATCGGGCCGGCTCCACGGTCAGATCGCACCCCTGATAGACGATCCGCCCGTCGTCGGTCCAGGCCGGGAATTGGCCCCGCACGTCATCCGGCCCAAAGTTCAGGGCGCGGCCCTCGACGGCCCGCCCCACAAAGGGTACCGAATCGATGACGTACACCCGCGATTGCTTGTCGCCGTGCATCGTAGAGCTAAAGGCCAGGCTTTGGCCATCGGGCGACCACACGGGCAGGCTGTCTTCCAGGTGGCGGCTGATCTCTTTTAACCCACTGCCATTGCTCTGCACGATGAACAGGTTCATGTGGTCCGGGCGCTCGCCGTTCACCGTCAGCCACGAGCCATCGGGGCTGAGGGCGGGTTGGTGCATCTGTTCTACCACCAATCGGCGGTTGCTGCCATCCACCTGGGCGATATAGACGTCGTAGCCCCCCCGCTCCCGATTCCACACCGGAAAGGCCATCCGCCCACTGAGCGCGGAAGGCGGACCCGCCGTCGGCCTGGGCGTCACCTGAGTTCCGGGCGTCGTCCCTGGGGTAGCCGCAGGCGCCCCCGGCGTCCCGGCCGTTTCTGAGGGTTTTGCCGTCGGCCCTGTCCCTTTGCACAGCTCCTGCGCTTCCAGGGCCAGGGGTTCCGTCGCGTCCATTTCCAGGGCATCCTCGTAGAACGGGGCCGCATCTTTGCAGCGGTCCAGCCGGGCGTAGGTGATGCCCAACAGCGCCAGGGAGCGAAGATCTTGGGCGCCGGCGGCTTGGGCCTGATCCAGCGAGGCTTTGGCCTGATCGTACTGGCCCAACCGGTAGTAGGCGTCGCCGATGGCCGTGTAGGTCACCGCTTTGGGCCGAATCTTTAGAGCATCCTGAAAGGCCATGATGGCAGTGGTATTGTCCCCGGCCTCGAGCAAGAGTTCGCCCAGCTCGTGGCGGCGCAGCCACAGATCGGGTTGCAGGCCAGCTGCGATCTGGAGTTCTCCGGCGGCCCGCCCCATGTCGTCAGCAGCAATGAGGTACAGCCAGCCGCGGACGCGATGGGCGTCGGCGGCGTTGATATCCTGCACCAGCGCCAGATCGGCCTCGTCGACTGCCTTCTGCACCTGGCCGTCGGCCATGTAGGCATAGGCCAGAGCTGTGTGAGCCAGGGCATTGCCGCTATCCAGCTCGACGGCTTGCTGGGCCTGTTCCAAGCCCTGCTCCACGTCCCCCGAATCGACATGGGCCCAGGCCAGGGCCGCAGCCGCGGCGGCGCTGGTCGGGTCCAGCTCGGTCGCTTTTTGGGCATAGGGCAAGGCTTTTCCCGGTTCATAGTCCCAGATCAACGCCCAGGCCCACTCGGTGTAGGGCCGGGCGTCCTTGGGGTTCTCCCGGGTCAGGTCCTGGAAGAGCTCAATGGCCGGCTCGAATTGGCTGCGGCGCGCGAGCCGGCCAGCTTCTTCGAGCTTTTGCTCGAAATCGATAGAGGCGGCGGGGGTATCGCCGGTTTCTGGGGTTTCGGCCGGTGCGGTTTCTGAGGAGCGGGGGACCACCACGATCTGCGGGGTCTGGGTGGGCGGAGTGGTGGGCGCGGCGGGGCCAAAGACATCGGGGGCCAGCCAGTAGATGGCAGCCACGATCAGGGCGGCGACGAGCAAGATGCCCGCTATCCCGAGGGCAATCATCACGCCTCGCCCGTGTGGGCCCTCGTCTCTCTGGGATTCGGAGGGCGGTGGCACCACGAGCGGTTGGGGCTGGGTCACCGTCGGCAAGGCCGTCACCGGCAGGGTCCCAATCAATGTGTCCTCTGAATCGCGGCCCGGCACGCGATACCGCAATTCGGTGTCGCCTATCTGGATTCGATCGCCGTGCTCCAGGGTGTGGGCGCCCGTCAGAAACACATCGTTGACCCAGGTCCCATTGGCGCTTTCGAGATCGGTGAGGACAAAGGTGGTTCCCTGGCGTTGGATGCGGGCATGGTGGCGCGAGACCTTGGGATCGGTCAGGGTCAGATCGTTATCCTCTGCTCGCCCAATGCAAAGGCCGGCCTTGAGTTCGATCTCCTGGGGCGCGCCGTCGGCCGCCTGCACGATCAGGCGCGGGAAAACCAAACCGTGAACCAGTGTGGCATCCTCTGTCATCAGCCGCTCCTTGGTCCAAAATAATCATTTCCGATTATATCATGGAAGTAGGGGTCCGGCAAATCGGTTTCCGCTCGCCCTGAACTGGGGGTGTATTTCAACTTTCTGGGTGAGTTCGTTACACCCCTTGGGTGGTGAGTG
>CAYVLO010000080.1:0-10496 GCA_964452125.1 uncultured Anaerolineaceae bacterium
CTCCCCCGAGGTCAAGAAGGCCATCGAAACCTGGAGCGAGATCTGGTTCAACGACAGCTATGTCTATGGCGGCCGGAACAACATCGTCTCCACCTTCTTTGGCGACGCCCCGGCCCCCATGTTCGAAGATCCGCCCAAGTGCTGGCTCCACAAGCAGGGCAACTTTATCACCGGCTTCTTCCCCGAAGGCGCCCAGGCTGGCGTGGACTATGACTTCTTTTACCTGCCCCCCGTCGACGAGCAGTATGGCAAGCCCTTCCTCGTCGCTGGCGACTTGATGTCCATGTTCAACGACCGCCCCGAAGTCCGCGCCCTGATGGAGTACTTTACCACTCCTGAATCGGCCTCTGGCTGGCTGCAGAACGGCGGCGCTCTGGCTGCCCACCTGACCGCCACACCCGACATGTACGGCGTGGACCTGGAGCGCGGCATCGCCGAGCTGGTCCTCGAAGCCACCAGCTTCCGCTTTGACGGCTCGGACCTCATGCCCGCCGAAGTGGGTTCCGGCTCCTTCTGGACCGGCATGGTGGATTATGTCAGCGGCACCGCCGACCTGGACACCGTCCTGGCCGAGATCGATGCCTCCTGGCCCCAATAGTCAACGATTTTTCTAGTCATAGGCTGCCAGCCCCCGCTCCCCATCTGGGGGCTGGCGGCCCAACTAAAAGGAAAAGAGCCATGGCACAATTCGGTTCCGCCGAAAGGGAAAAGGGCGGCAAGGCGTCTGAACTCGTGAGCTGGCTGGGGCGGGTGTTCCTGGCCGTCGCCATCCCCGTCATCGCCTTTGCCATCCTGTACGCTGGCTTTGTCTGGCTGCGCGACGCCGACGCCCCAAAATGGTTGACGGTCTTGGTTGCCATTGTCTGGGGCGTGGGCGGTGTGGCCCTCCTGTACTGGGTGTTCAATGGCATCGTCGAACGCCTGCCCGACCAATGGACAGAGCGGCTCTTGCCCTTTGTCTTTGTCGGCCCGGCTATGGCCATTCTCATCTGGTATCTGGCCCTGCCGTCGGTCCGCACCTTTTACCTGAGCCTTTTTGGCCGCGATGGCCCGCCGCGGGGAGTTGGTTTTTTTGAGACGTTTGGCAGCAGTGCCTTTGTCGGCCTGCAAAACTATGTAGCTGTCTTTTCCGAGCGATTGCTGACCGAGGCTCTGCGCAACAACCTGATGTGGATCGTCTTTGGTAGTACCCTTTCCGTGGCCCTGGGCCTGCTGGTGGCAACGCTGGCCGACCGTAGCAAGTTTGAACGAGTGGCCAAATCGCTCATCTTTTTGCCGATGGCCATCTCCTTCGTCGGCGCGGGCGTCATCTGGAACTTTATCTATAACATTCAACCCCCCGGCGAGCCGCAGATCGGTTTACTCAACGCGATTCTCGTCAGCCTGGGAGGCAGTCCTGTCGCCTGGCACAAATGGGCGACCATTCAGCCGTGGAACAACCTGTTTCTCATCGTCATCGTCGTCTGGCTCCAGTCAGGCTATGCCATGGTGCTCTTTTCCGCAGCCCTGAAGGGCATTCCCGAAGAGATCCTTGAGGCAGCGCGCGTCGATGGCGCCACCGAGCTGCAGGTCTTTTTCAGGATCATGATCCCCTACATCATGGGCACCATTATTACCGTCTGGACCACCGTGGTGATCTTTACCCTCAAAATCTTTGACGTGGTCTGGGTGATGACCGGAGGGCAGTTTGGCACCCACGTCATCGCCACCCAGTTCTACCGCCAATCGTTCACAGCCCGCAACTCAGGGTATGGTAGCGCCATTGCCATCGTCCTGCTCATCACCGTCATCCCGGTGATGATCTACAACCTGCGGCAGTTCCGGCAACAGGAGGCCTTCTAGCATGAAAAAGCAAAGAAAATGGGTCGGTCCTTTGCTGGTCAATGGTGCGCTGCTGATCCTGGTCATCATCTGGAGCATTCCAACCATAGGCCTGTTGGTCTCCTCTTTTCGAACCCGATTCGACATCCAGACCTCCGGCTGGTGGAACATTTTTCCTCATCGGGAATGGAGGACCACAGAGACCCTCGATCCCAGAGAGCTGGGGCTGAATCCAGACGAGGTAATGGAGGTAGAAGGCGCCACCGGAACCTTTGAACAATTGCGCGCCGGGGTGGCATCGCCCGATGGCGACACGCGCGTCACCTGGGTGGGCAACAAACGCCTGGGTCGCATCGAAGTTCAGGAAAGAGTTTGGACTGTCACCTGGAATTTCTCCCTCGACAACTACAAGCAGGTTCTGCTGGGTGCGGGCGTCGAGATCACCCGCCCCGATGGCACCGTCGAATTGGCGCCGGGGCAGGACATGTCCCAGGCCTTTCTGAACAGTCTGGCCGTATCCATTCCGTCGACCGTGATCCCCATCCTGATCGCCGCTTTTGCCGCCTACGGCTTTGCCTGGATGTCCTTCCCGGGCCGCCGCTGGCTGTTTATCCTGGTCGTGGGCCTGCTGGTTGTACCCTTGCAGATCGCCTTGGTGCCCATCTTGCGCGACTATAACACGCTCAGATTGAACGGCACCTTCCTGGCCGTTTGGCTGGCCCACACCGGCTTTGGCCTGGCGCTCGCCACCTATTTGCTTTACAACTATATCAGCACGCTGCCACGCGAAACACTCGAATCGGCCTTTATCGACGGCGCCTCGCACTTTACCGTGTTCACCAAACTCGTCCTGCCGCTGTCGGTCCCAGCCCTGGCATCCTTTGCCATCTTTCAGTTCCTGTGGGTGTGGAACGACTACCTGGTGGCCCTTACCTTTCTCGGGGTGGACCCCACGTTCAAAGTGCTCACGCAGCGGCTGGCCGACCTGACGGGCACATTCGGCAATGCCTGGCACCTGTTGACAGCCGGCGCATTCGTGACGATGATCCTGCCGCTGATCGTGTTCTTTGCCCTGCAGAGGTACTTTGTGCGCGGCATGATGGCCGGCTCGGTCAAGGGATAAACCGGGTAGGCAGCAGCCATCCTTGGAGAAAGCAGACTTCCGAAGTCGTGTGACTCGGCTGCCCACGGCTTCGGAAGTCTCTTGTGATAGCCGTGTCCGATCGAAAGCAGAGTATTTTCGCATTTGACTGGGGTCTGGTATACTATTGGATGATGGCCACAACCTCGGGCTGGGTCTTTGGCTGGTTGTTGTTGCCCGCCATCGCTCCTGTGACTGCCGGCGTGGGCGCCAGCATCGTGCAGTGCCTTGTGCTGGTGAAGCGGATCCCCAGAGCCTGGCGGTGGATCTTGGCAACGGCCATCGGCTTTCTGGCAGGCCAGATCCTCGCCTTCCCTGTGATACCCGCCGACATGGGCGTGTTATCCGGGATGGTGATCGGCGCAACCGCCGGGCTCGCCCAATGGGTGCTGCTCCGCAGAGAAGTCCATTGGGCCGGCTGGTGGATCGCCATCAGCTCCCTGGCCTGGTCCACAAGCCTGAACCTGGTTTCTGGTCCCGAGCCGGTAATACTGCCGCGCCTCGTGCTATCGGGGATATTGCCCTCAGTGCTGACGGGCATTGCACTAGAGCTGCTGCTACGCCATCCCAAACAAAAGCGGACACAGATCGAGGCCTGAAGCCGTCGAGAGCCGGGGCAGCACGTCGTGGCCTTGGGGCGTGGACAAGGGCCTGGCTTGGTGTGCTATCTCTCAAAGCGGGATACTTGTTTCCGCCTGGTCGGGACGCGGGCGTGCACACTCCCCCAAGGCCCCATCAACCGCCCCACGAGATTGCGCCCTACTCTCGGGACCATCACGGCGTCGACAATAGGCCAGGCACACCCTCGAAAGAGGATCAGGCGACGAATATTCTAAACGATTGCGAGGCTTTACCATGGCAGATCAACAATTGATCCCCGTCAATGTGGTTCACGAATTCATGATTGATGTCTTTAAAAGACTGGGCACTCCGCCCGACGATGCCCGCATCTGCGCCGACGTGCTCATTGCCTCGGATCTGCGCGGCATCGAAAGCCACGGTGTGGGTCGGCTGAAATACTATTACGATCGCATCCAGCGCGGCCAACACCGCACCCAAACCAAGATCGAAATCGTAAAAGAGACCGAAACCACAGCCGTCATCGACGGGCGCCACGGCATGGGCCACGTCATCGCCTATCGAGCGATGGAGATGGCTATCGACAAGGCTCGCCAATTCGGGCTGGGCGCTGTGGCTGTGCGAAATGGCACCCACTTTGGCATCGCCGGCTACTATCCGCTCATGGCCGTCCAGGCCGGGATGATGGGCTTGACCGTCACCAACGCACGACCGTCCATTGTGCCCACCTTTGGCGGCGAGCCCATGCTGGGCACCAATCCCATCGCCTTCGCGGCCCCCTCCGACATGGACTATCCCTTCTGCTTTGACGGCGCTACCTCCATCAGCCAGCGGGGCAAGATCGAGGTCGCTTCACGCGCCGAAAAGCCCATTCCCGAGGGTTGGGTCATCAGCGATCAGGGCCAGCTCATGACCGATCCCGACGAGATTCTGGACAATCTGGGCCGGGCAACGGCCGGCTTTTTGCCCTTGGGGGGAAAAGGCGAGCAAGGGGGCGGCTACAAAGGGTACGGCCTTGCCACCATGGTCGAAATCCTCTCGGCCTCCCTCAGCGAGGGGGCCTTTATGAAGGACCTCTTGGGGTTCGCGCCCGACGGATCGCAACGACCCTATATGCTGGGGCACTTTTTCCTGGCCATCGACATCGAGCATTTCGTGCCCCTCGAGGTGTCCAAGCGGATTACCGGCAACATCCTGCGCGCGCTGCAGCAGTCGCGCAAGCTGCCCGACCACGACCGCATCTATGTCGCCGGAGAGAAAGAGTTTGAGAACGAGCAGGTGGTCCGGCAACGGGGCATTCCCGTCAACACCAACCTTCGCGCCGAACTCGAGGCCATACGCGGTGAACTCGAGATCAAGGGC
Source organism: uncultured Anaerolineaceae bacterium (assembly GCA_964452125.1). Classification (GTDB taxonomy): domain Bacteria; phylum Chloroflexota; class Anaerolineae; order JAAYZQ01; family JAAYZQ01; genus CAZNQW01. The sequence goes on from CAYVLO010000080.1 coordinate 4,904, forward strand.
TACGAAGCTTACTTTTAACCTCTAGCCGGGGTGTTTGGGAATCCCGGCGGATACGCACACAGAACCAAACGAGAGATTGGAGCGCCCGTTAACGGCGCTTGAAATCATGCAGGAGTAGACTATGGCAAACAACAGCAAAGGCGTCATTGGCATCCTCACCGGCGGAGGGGATGTTCCCGGTCTAAACCCCGCCATCCGCGCGGTGACCATCCGCGCTTTGCGCGAAGGTTATCAGGTCATCGGCATCCGCCGGGGTTGGGCCGGCACCATCGATCTCATCCGCGACAAAAAGGCCGACAACAGCGAGCACGTCCAGACTCTGACCGAAGAGGTGGTGAATCGCGCAGGCAGGACTGGGGGAACCTTTCTGCACACCTCGCGCACCCGTCCCAGTCACGTGGCAAAAGCCGACGTACCCGATCACCTCAAGGACCAATACTCGGACGACGTAAACGACCTGACCCCCGAAGTGCTCAAAAACCTGGAATTCCTGGGCATCGACTACCTGGTGCCCATCGGCGGGGATGACACACTGAGTTACGGCGTTCGCCTGTATCAGGAAGGCGTCAAGGTCGTCGCCATTCCAAAAACGATGGACAACGACGTACCCGGCACTGACTATTGCATCGGCTTTAGCACCTGTGTGACCCGGACCATCGAGATTGTCAACAACCTGCGCACCTCCGCGGGTTCGCACGAGCGGTTCCTGGTGCTGGAGGTGTTTGGCCGCTATGCCGGATTCACCGCCATGCTGCCCACCATGGCTGGCGCGGCCAATCGCTGCCTCATCCCCGAATACAAGTTTGATATGGAACGGCTGACGGAATTGCTGACCCACGATCGTAACCGCAACCCCAGCCGATACTCCATCGTCATCGTCTCCGAAGGGGCCATGTCCACGGGCGGCGAGATGGTGTTCTTGGACAAGACCACCGACGCCTACGGACACGCCAAACTGGGGGGCATTGGCGATTTGGTCTCGGCTAAACTCAAGGACCTCTCACCCAAATACAACCAAGGCAAGCCGATCAACGTCATCAACCAGCGCCTGAGCTACCTGGTGCGCGGCGGCAACCCCGACGCCATCGACTCGATCGTGCCCATGGCGTATGGCAACCTGGCCCTGGATCTGATCATGCAGGGTATCCATGGACGGCTGGTGGTACTCAAGAACGGACGCTACGACAACATGCCCATCGAGGCTGTCACCAGCAGCAAGAAACTGGTGGATGTGGAAAAGTTCTACAACACCGAACGACTGCGTCCCCAATACAAGCAGTTCTTGATGCAACCCCTGTTCATCATGACCAGCAGCCAGCTCTAGTCGCCGTTTCCGCAAGAATACGAGCCGAAAAGGCCCAAAGGCCGGGAAGGAGCGCCATGAGAATCGCCTTTCTGAACCCACAAGGCAACTTTGATCCTCAGGACCGTTATTGGACGGCCCACCCCGACTTTGGGGGCCAACTGGTGTACGTCAAAGAGGTAGCCCTGGCCCTGGGCCGCGTGGGCCACCAGGTGGACATTCTGACCCGGCGCATCCTCGATCCGGCATGGCAGGGCTTTGAGAGCACGTTAGACGCCTATCCAGGTGAACCGAATGTGCGTATCGTCCGGCTGCCCTGCGGCGGCGATGGCTTTTTGCCCAAAGAGGCGCTGTGGCCGCTGCTTGGCCCGGAATGGGTGCCCCAGATCATCCGCTTCTACGCTCAGGAAGGGGCCCCACCGGAAGCGGCTACGACCCACTATGGCGATGGCGGCCTGGCTGGCGCTCTGTGGCAAGCCCGGGGCGGGCCGCCCTTTACCTTCACCGGACACTCTTTGGGTGCACAGAAGCTGGATCGGCTGCTGGAAATGCCCGGCCACAGCCTGACCGCGCTGGACGCCAAGTATCAGTTTGCCCGGCGCCTGGCGGCCGAGCGGGTGGCCATGAACCACGCCGGGCGGATTATCACCAGCACCCGCCAAGAGCGCATGGAACAGTACGGTCACCCAGCCTACGCCGGGGCCGTCGACACGGCGGACGACGCCAAATTCGCCGTCGTGCCGCCGGGCGTCAACCTGCGCATTTTTGACGCTGAGGCACGAGGCCCCGATGACAAGCGCATTGCCGAGTTCCTGGAGCAGATGCTGGCCCGCGATCTGGACCCAGAGCGGCGGTATCTGCCGGCTGTGCTCTGTTCCAGCCGCCTGGACCCCAAAAAGAACCACCTGGGCCTGGTGCGCGCCTTTGCCCAAAGCCAAAAGCTACAGGAATCGGCCAACCTGCTGATCGTGGTGCGCGGCGCCAAAGACATCCACAGTCGCGAGGGACTGACTGCCACCGAGCGCGCCGTTCTGGACGAGATCGTGGAGGTCTGTCAGGCCGCGGACCTGTGGGGCAAGGTAAGCGCCTTTTCCCTGGCCAGCCAGACCGAGCTGGCGGCTGCCTATCGCCACCTGAGCGCCCGCCGCTCAGTTTTTGCCCTGACGGCGCTGTACGAGCCCTTTGGCCTGGCCCCGCTGGAAGCCGTCGCTGCCGGCCTGCCCGCCCTGGTTACAAGGAACGGCGGGCCCAGCGAGAGCCTGTACGACGACGCCAGCGGGCGCGAATATGGGGTCTTGGTCGATCCCACCGACGTCCATGACATTGCCGCCGGATTGCTCCGCCTGGTAGGTCCAGAAAACGAATGGCGCCCATTTCAGCAGGCCGGGCGCGAACGGGTGCTCAGCCGCTATACCTGGGACCGGACGGCCCAGGGGTACCTGACAGCCCTTGACGATCTACTGGCCCGACGTCTGCCCATCCCGTCCTACTTCTGGCAGCCGCACGCCGAGGACGACCTGGACATCACAACCCTGTGGCCGGTTGCATCCCAACCGGCCTGAACCAAGAACCGAGGAACCCCCGATGAACCTACCGCAAGGGGATCTGGATCTCGTGGCCGTGGGCGAGACGCTGGTTGATTTCATCTCGGAAGAAGAAACCGACTGGCTGCGCAATGCCTACACCTTTCGCAAGTATCAGGGCGGCTCGCCCGCCAACATCGCCGTCACTGTCGCCAAGCTCGGCGGCAAGGCAGCGGTGATCTCAAAACTTGGCATCGGGGCCATGGGCCAGTTCCTGAAATCGGAGCTGAACCGCGCCGGCGTGCTGACCGAATATCTGGTCATGGATCATCGCGTCCACAGCAGCATCATCTTTGTGTCGCGCACCACCGGCACGCCCGATTTCGAGGCGTTTCGCAGCGGCGACTCGCAACTGGAACCCCAGGAGATCAGCGAAGAGGCCATCCGCCGCGCCAAAGTGATCCATGCCTCTACCTGGGCCCTGTCGAGGGAGCCCTGCCGCTCGGCGGTAGAAAGAGCCTTCCAGTTGGCCAAGGCTCAGGGCAAACTCATCTCTCTGGACCCGAACTACAGCCCGGTGATCTGGCCCAACTACCGCGAGGCCATGCAGGTCTTGCCCCACATGCTCAGCTACGCCACCCTGACCAAACCATCCCTCGACGATGCCGCGCGCATCTTTGGCGGCAACCACCCGCCCGAGCGCTACATCGAGATGTTCCACGACATGGGTCCCGAGCTGGTGGTTCTGACCATGGGCGCCCGCGGCATTCTGCTGTCCTATCAGGGCCAGCAAGTCCACATCCCGGCGCGCCCCATCCGGGTGGTCGATGCCACCGGCGCCGGCGACTCGTTTTGGGCCGGCTTTTTGGTTGCTCTGCTGGATGGCCATACTCCAGAGCGCAGCGCCCTTTTCGCCCGGGAGATTGTGGAACGCAAACTGGCCAACGTCGGCCCCCTGCCCGATCACCTGGACCGACAGCCGATCTATGACTCAATTGATGCGCCAGCTACAGGCATTGAATAGCAGCAATTCTCGGTATGGCCCACGCGAATCCGACATTGCTGCTGAGGGCTCGCGCGGGATCGCGTGCAACCAAAGATTGCCGCAACCTTTGGTTGCCAACCGCGCATCCGCAGCAGATGGGGCCCGGATCTGGCCGGGCCGAGCAAAGGGGCAGAGTCGTACGCACGAACTGCCAAAATGAGAATTGCTGCACTGAATAGAAAAACAGATTCAAAAGAAGAACTTGACCATGCGGATATGGCAAAGGAAGGTAATATGATCAACGACTGGTACAAAGATGCCGTCTTTTACGAAGTCTCGGTGCGAGCCTATGCCGACTCGAACACCGACGGCATTGGCGACCTGTCCGGCCTTACCTCGAAACTGGACCACATCGCCGCCCTCGGCGTTGACTGCATCTGGCTACTCCCCATCTACCCCTCGCCCCTGGGCGATGACGGCTACGATGTCGCCGACTTTACGGCCGTCCATCCCGACTATGGCACCGTGGCCGACTTTCGAACCCTGGTCGACGAAACCCATCGCCGTGGACTGCGCATCATTGCCGACATGATCCCCAATCATAGCTCCAACCAGCATCGCTGGTTTCAGGCCTCCCGCGACCCCAACCACCCCGAACACGCCAAGTACCGCGATTGGTACGTGTGGAGCGAGACCGACCAGCGCTATCGCGACGCCCGCATCATCTTTTTGGATTACGAACCCTCCAACTGGACCTGGGATCCCGTGCGCCAGGCCTACTACTGGCACCGCTTTTTCCATCACCAACCAGACCTGAATTATGACAACCCGGAGGTCCAGCAGGCCATGCTCGACGTGCTGGCCTTTTGGCTCGATCAGGGCATTGATGGCTTTCGTGTGGATGCCGTGCCCTATCTCTTTGAGCGAGAAGGCACCAACTGCGAGAATCTTCCCGAGACCCACGCCTTTCTCAAGCGCATGCGCGCCTTTGTCGACAAGGTTGCGCCCGGTTCGCTGCTCCTTTCGGAGGCCAACCAATGGCCCGAGGATGTGCGTCCCTATCTGGGCGACGGCGACGAGTTCCACATGAACTTTCACTTTCCCTTGATGCCCCGCATCTTTATGGCCCTGGCCCGCGCCGACCGCACGCCCATCCTGGACATCTTGGAGCGCACCCCGCCCATCCCCGAGTCGTGCCAATGGGCCACCTTCCTCCGCAATCACGACGAGCTGACGCTGGAAATGGTCACCAAAGAGGAGCGCCAGTTCATGTGGGAGTTCTACGCGCCCGAGCCGCGCATGCGCCTGAACCTGGGCATTCGCCGCCGGTTGGCCCCCCTCCTGGATCACGACCGGGCCCGCCTGGAAGTGGCCCATTCGCTGCTATTCACCCTGCCCGGCTCGCCGGTCCTGTACTATGGCGACGAGATCGGCATGGGCGACAACATCTGGTTAGAAGACCGGGACGGCGTGCGCACGCCCATGCAATGGACGGCTGGGCCGAATGCCGGCTTTTCCACCGCCCCCTCCGATGCCCTGGACGTCCCTGTCATTGACGATGGGCCGGCCGCCTACGAATTGGTGAACGTCGAGGCCCAGAAGGCCGATTCCGATTCGCTGCTCAACTGGCTCAAGGCCACCATTCGCGTGCGCAAAACCTGCTCGGCCCTGGCCCGGGGCGACATCCAATTTCTGACGCCGCCCAATCCGGCCATCCTGGCCTATCTGCGCAGCCATAAGGACGAGGCGATCCTGATCGTCAACAACCTTTCCGATCAGGAT
>CAYVLO010000081.1:0-6383 GCA_964452125.1 uncultured Anaerolineaceae bacterium
CGCCGGGCTCACCTGGGCGGCAGCCACCTTTTTGTGGGAGCCACGAGAGTCGGTAGCCCTTGTCGCTGAAGGATGGCCGGTACGGGAACGGCTTCTGCGCCCTGTGGCCCAAGCGCGCACAGCCCTGTGGGGCGCCCGGGTCAATTTGGCAACCCGCGTGGAACTGCTCTTGTTGCCCTTTTATAGCTTTGCGGCTGAGTACAAGAAGCGACGCAAGGATCGGTAGTTCTTGGCAGCCTCGCCCGCCATGCCAAAGGCCCTCCCATGCTCGGGGAGGGCCGCCTTTTTGGGGCGCGGGCGATCTCGCCCGACAGCCCCACCGACCGGCGTACCGCAGGCCTTGACTATTCCACATAGATCTCGACCCGCTCGCCCCCCTCATTGTCCTCGACGTCGATGATCTTGCCCTGGGCGCCGCTCCTGATCTGGTCGATGATGTCGTGAAAGTCCATGCCCTCCAATTCAGGGGCAAAGCGGGCGCCCATCCGCGTGCCCACGTCCACCAGGCTCATGGGCAAGTTCACGCTAACCTTGTTCTTGCCCGTTTCCAGGTCGGTCACCCGGACGCGGAACCAGCGGGGTTCGCTGGGACCGGTCGCGATCGTCCGGGCGTCCTTTTTGGGCTGGGCCGGTTCCAGGGCAGCCAACAACTTGGCCCCGTCTTCGGCTGTGATGTTGCCTTCGGCAACCATTTTGAGAATCTGCATTCTTTCTTCTGTTGTCGCCATTTTTTCCTCCCTCTTTCCTCGCCGGTCATTTTCCAGCGAGACTAGCCAATCCACACTTCTACATGTTCGCCCTCATCCTCGTCGTGAACGTCGACGTAAAAGGGTTCAGAGAGGGTGCTGTCGCGCAGGGCGATAATCACCTCATCCACGCCGGTGTCATGGAGTTGGGGCACAAAGGGCTGCGCGATTTTGAGCGCCCAGGCGGTCAAGGTCAGGGGCAGGGGGACGCTGATGGCGAGCTTTTTCTCGCCCGGCTCGCTGATCCGCAAATGCAACCAGCGGGCGGTTTTCGACCACCAGGCGCCCAAAACGACAAAAGCCCCCAGGAGGATCGGCAGCCAGCCGCACACCAGCCAGCCTGCTGCCGCGCCCGAAAGGGAAAGCAGCGCCAGCACGGTCACCCCCAAGAACAAGACGGCGCCCCCGGCCAGGAACGGATAGCGCCAGAAGCCGGACCAGCGGTTGTCCACCAGCCTGGGCTCTGGGGCCGAAACCTGAGCCACCGGCTCGGACACTTGGGCGGGCGCCTCCAGGCTTGCCACGAGAAGCGCCGCTTCCTGGGCGGTGATCTGTCCCGCTTCTACCATTTTCAGGATCTCGAGTCGTTCGTCGCTCATCGTTCCCTTCCCGGCCTCTATTCACCGCCCGCCTTGGCAAGCGTCATCCCTTCGACAGGGCCCTCGATGCCAGCCTCAGGCTCTTCCATGACCCGCAACGCCACCAGGCCGCCCGCCCCCACCACGAGACCTGCCACGACGTAAATCGCCCGCATGGGAACCAGCTCGCCCAGGGCTGCGGTAATGGCCATGGTCAGCAGTCCCGCTGCCGTCGTGATGGCATTCAGGGCGCTGCCCACCCGGCCTCGTTTCAGGTCGGGGACGGCGAGTTGCATCATGGTCATCACCGATGATTGGGCCGGCACCAGGGCCACCCCCAGAATGGCGCTGGCGGCCAGCAACACCAGGGGCACAAAGAGCAACCTCTGCCCCACAGAGAGGGTAGCGGGGTTCACGCCGGCGCTGCCGACCTGGAGCAAGGTGCCCACCGACACCGAGGGCGCCAGGCCAATCAGGGCGATCATGACCCCGATCAACAGAATGCTCCAGCCAGCCAGAGGGCGTTTGGCAAAACGCCCGGCCAAAATGCCCAGCAGCAGGCCGCCCATGACCATGCCCACGCCCTGAGCCGTGTCGACGGCGCCCAGACCCTCGGGGCCGAGCCCAAAGGTGCGCTGCATGAACGGCACCCAGGCCACGTTGATGGCGCCCAGTCCCAACTGCACCACTGCCAGGCAGAGCAGAACGCCCACCATGGTGCGATTGCCAAAGAGATAGCGGACCCCTTCTTGCATCTCCATCAGAACGGCCCTGACCTGCGAACCGGCAGCCTGTGCCTTGATGGTGGTGCGCGGGGCCCTGATGGCCAGGATGGCAGCCGCCGAGACCAGGTAGGTCGCCGAGTCGGCCAGAAAGGCGACCTGTTCTCCCCAGATTCCGATAGAGAAACCCGCCAGGGCCGGACCAATTAGCAATCCGACCGTTTGCACAATCTGCATCAACCCGTTGGCCGCCAGGAGATCGTTCCTGTCGGCCACGATCAGCGGCAGCAGGGCGTTTTGGGCCGGGAAAAAGAAGCGGCTCACCGACGACATCAAAAATCCGACGAGATAGTAGATCCACACCTGGTCGGGTCTCTGCACCAGCAGGCAGGCCAGCACCAGTGCGGCCCGCAGGATATCGGCGACGAACATGGTGCGCTTGCGATCCCACCGGTCGACAAAGACTCCCGCCACCGGTCCCAGCAAGAGCATGGGCAGCGCGCTGGAAATCACCGACAGTCCCACCATCATGGTCGAGCCTGTGAGCTTTTCGACCATGATGGGGATAGCGAGAAAGTAGAAATAATCTCCGATAAAGGAGATGGTCTGCCCCAGCCACAGAGCCACAAAGCTCCGGTTTTGGAACAGCCGGCTATAGGTTGTGTGAACGCTGCGACCGACCATCATCGCCCTTTTGATTGAATTCGATGCTCAGGGTAAGGAGTGTTTCCTGCGCCTTGAACCCATAGCTTTCCAATACCGATTGGGTATGGACATGGTCTCTGCTCACGGTCGCCTTGACGGGTCGGGGTGGAGCCGCTTCCAGGATGCGCAATGCGCGACTGAGCAAGGCGGGTTCCAAGAGCCCGGCGTGGTCGGGGTGGACCAGCAGGTCGAGGGTATGATGCCCCGACCGAAAGGCAGCCGTAAAAGACAACATCGCCACCAGGTGTTTGCCTTGCAGGGCCACCAACCGATAGGTGCGCCGCGCCGCCAAAAAGGCCGCCAACCCATCGCCCATGCGGGTCCACATGTCGGGATGATAGTGAGCCGCGCGTACGGGCCTGAGCCACTGATCGGCCTTGGGCACCGCCAGCGAAGCCAGGTTGAGAACGTCCGGGCCGTCGGCGGGCCGCCAGCGGCGGATCTCGTAGCCCGGCGCCGCCAGCACAGCCACAATGGGTACCTGGGAGAGAACCATCTCGGTCTCACCGCCGATCGGGCGAAACCCCAGCTCTTGATAGAGGCGATAGGCGGGCAGGTTGTGCTCGCGGACCTGAAGCAAGACCTGGTCGGCGCCCAACAAACGGGCCTGCTCGATTGCGGCCTGGGTGAGTTTGCGGCCAATACCCCGCCTTTGATAATCCTGGCGGACGACCACGTTGCAGATGATCCAGTGGTGACGATTTCCAGGCGTCCGGTTCAGGCTGACGTTGCCCACGATCTGCCCTTGACGGCTGCCGGGCACCGGCTCTTCCCAAACCAGGCCGTTAAAGGCATCTTGAAACGTGGGATCGGCCTGGGCCCACCACCAGACAAAGGGCCACAGGCGACCCATCCACTGGAGTTCTCGCAGCGCGGCCCGAGCCCGATCATCCATTTCGCTGGCAAACGCCTCCTGGATCAAGGAGGCAATGACCCGCAGATCCTGGGCCGGATTCATGGGCCGGAGTGTGCCCTGGGATGACACCTGGCGAGCTGCCGTTACAGCCATGGGCGATCGATTCCTCTGTGCTCAATTCCCAGCCATGGACTGGGAACTCTATTATAGCACAGTCGGAAAGAATCAACACTCCAAACCTATGCGGTTGTCAACGTGCGTTTTTCCGTGCTGCCCATCTGATGGTATTATGCAGCAGTTTGCGTCTCGCTCTAGCCCAAGGCGTCGAGCAGCATTTCCGCTTCTTCGGGGGTGACCTGCCCTTGCTCGACCATGCGCAGAATCGTCAACCGTTCTTCTTCCAGATCGGGCTCGGGTATGGGTTCGCCCTGATCTCCCATCTCGAAATCATGGGGGGGATGCTGGCCTGCTGCAAACGCCCCCCTCTCCCAGGCCCGACTCACCCGGCTTTCCATACGTTCTTGGCGGCGAAGCTGCTTTTCGACCTGGCGGGCGCTCTTTTCGGCCAGACGATCCAGGTTCTCCTGCATGCGGTCCATGGCCCGCTCGATGGTCTGTTGACCCTGGAGCCCGATCCGATCCCAATTGACCCCCTGCATCTTGACCCGCAACCGGGAGAGGGCGGCCTCCATTTCGTCGCTGACCTGGCGGCCCAGAACATCGAGGTCGATGGCCCGCAAGCTCTCTTCTACTTGGCGGGCGATCTCGCCTGCCAGATCATCCCCCGCACCGCCCTCACTGTGGCTCACCACCACATTGCCTCCCGCTTCGATCCCCACTTCACAGCCTCCTTCGCCAAAGGTACCCGTCAACGTATGGTCCTCGCGCTCCGAATCGGTCAAGGGCACGGATGCCACCAGGGAGCCGTGTCCCTTCAGGTGAAGATGAGCGCCCGAGCCTTCGCCGAGGCGGAGCGCGGCATTGCCATCGGCCCGAAAGTGATAGGTGTGCCCCTGGCCCAGCGACCCGTTTAGCACCAGATTCCCGCCGATGCGCTCCACGTGAGCGCCGCCTTTCAGGTCTTTGGCCATCAGATTGCCTGCCACGCTGTCCAGGCGACAGGGACCGCCGACACCGGCTACCACAGCATTGCCACCGATCTGCTGGGCCGATAGGGCCCCTGCACAGTCCTGGACATGGGCGTTGCCGCCCACGCGCGATACCGTTGCCTGGCCCGTGGACCGGACCCGAAGGTTGCCCCGCACGTTTTGCAGGTCCAGGCGACCGCACGCTTGAAGGTTGGCGTCGCCATAGACGGTGCCCATCACCCGCAGGTCGCTCACCTGGGTCGCCGTCAGGTTGCCCGATACCTCAGCCAGGCTGACTTGTAGCCCGCCGTTCAGGGTCAGATTGCCCCGGACTTGATCGGCGTGGAGGGGGGCCTGCAAGCCGGTGATGGTCAGGTTGCCTGCCACTTGTCGAATGGAGACCGGGAGCCAGGCCGGCACCTGGAGCTCGCTGGCGCTTCGGGCCGATAGTTCGGGTCCAGACTCGGTGTCTTGGACCAACACGTCGCGTTCGTCGCCGCTTTTCCAGCGAATGAGCAGGTCCGGTTCGTCCCAGCCGGCGATGGTGACGTCGCTGAGCATATCGGTCAACGCCAGGGTCTCGCCCTGTTGGATCGAGATTCGTTTTTCCAGCATTTTGCTCTCCTATTTGCCCCTCAACAACTCCACGGCGTCTTCGGACGAGATCTGACCGGCGGCCAACTGCTCGAGTATCGACTTGCGCTTTTCGGCCGGCACCGAGGGCTCTTCGTCGCGTACTTCATAGCCAAGGGCGCGGATGACCTCGGTCAGCCGGGCGCGCGCCGCGGGATAGGACATGGACAGCTCATCCTGAAGCCGCGTGAGCTTGCCTTCGCAGCGGATAAAGGTCTCGACAAAGGCCAGTTGCTCGGGCGAGAGTTGATAAAAGCGCCCCAGGCTGAACTGGCCCTCCAGGGTCGAATCGCACGCCCGACAATGGAGCCGGGTGACGGAAAGGGTATCCCCACACACGGGACATTTGCCAATGACTGGATACATCGCTTTGCCTCCTGCAAGAGAATGGGCCGGCGGACGCGGCCCTCCTACTGGGTGAAAATTACCGCTGTTCTGTGGCCCACTTCGACCGGGATGCCTGCCCGCGCGGTTGGGGCGACCCGACCTGTTGCAAGCGCTCGCCCAGGCTCGCGAGCAAGTGACCCGACCAGAAGAGCAGCCTGCGCGCGCGGCTGGCCGGCCGGGGTTTCCCCGTGGAGCGCGCAACACGCCGGATCCCGCCCCGTTCCAGACGTTGTTGGGTTTCCCTTACCTGAATCACCATAAGCGCCGGAGTGGTGCCAATATCCAGATCGAACATCGCCAACGCCTCCTCTTACCTCTTCTAAAAATTATCCCTAACGCTAAAAATTATATCACCATTCGGCTCTTTTGTCAATACCAAAATTGAAATTTTTACATCAAAAGTAAAGATTCTTAACATTTGATGAATTTTTACATTCCCTGCACCACCTCCCCTTTGGAATGCGGCACCTTGGTGCCGCAAATTCCCGCTCGCCCCTTGCCGTGAACCATCGCCCTACTACGTGCTCGCGCGGTTGGCAACCGAAGGTTGCACGCGATCCCGCGCCGACATGTTTGCCCCCCCGTCTATGCGCGAGTACTCGCGGCGGAGGTACCGACTCGGCAGGGGTGCCGGCGGTCGGGCACCCTTTGGAGTGCGGCACCTTGGT
>CAYVLO010000081.1:6483-10468 GCA_964452125.1 uncultured Anaerolineaceae bacterium
GCGCCGACATGTTTGCCCCCCCGTCTATGCGCGAGTACTCGCGGCGGAGGTGCCGCAAATATTCCCGCTCGCCTCTTGGCGTGCGCAATCGCCCTACGGTGCTATTTGCGGCCCTACACGAATTCCCACCGACTTTTCTACACCACCCACACGGCCGCCAGATTGCGCCGGGTCGGATGTGTGGTATAATGCACAGTGGTGCCCGGATCGGACACGCCCCAATTCCGGGCGTCCGGCCCGGGAGTTAGAGACAGAAGGAGTCACAGACAAAACGATGGAAATGGAATCGAACCGAGAACCGAGTGAGGCCGAGCAACAACCCGAAAGCGCGCTGCCCGAGATAGCCCTGGACGACCTGCCGGAGCCGCTGCGCCAGGCCGTGGCGCGAGCCGGATGGCCTGCCTTGATGCCCGTGCAGAGCCGGGCCATCCCCTATTTGCTGGCAGGGCGCGACGTGATGGTCCAATCGCGCACGGGCAGCGGCAAAACGGGGGCCTTTCTTTTGTCCATCCTGGCGCGGGTGAACCCCAAGCGCTCCGAGTGTCAGGCTCTGGTCCTCACCCCCACCCGCGAACTGGCCCGCCAGGTGGGCGAGGAGGCCAAGGTCCTTGCCGGTGAAAAGGGCGTGCGCACGGCAGTGGTCTATGGGGGCGTAGCCTATGGCCCGCAGCTCCAGGCCTTTCGCGAAGGCGCGCACCTGGTGGTGGGCACGCCGGGGCGCATCTTGGATCACCTCCTCAAGCGCAATCTGCTGCTGAAGGACCTCCAGGTCCTGGTATTTGATGAGGCCGACCGGATGCTGTCGATGGGCTTTTATCCCGATATGAAGGCCATTCAGCGCTACCTGCCCGCCAGGCCGATCCTCAGTTGCATGTTTTCGGCCACCTTTCCCGCCCACGTGCGGCGCCTGGCCGACGAGTTTCTGCAGCAGCCCGAGTTTCTCAGCCTGAGCCGCGATCACGTCCACGTCACCGACGTGGATCATGTGTTCTATGTGGTGCCGCGCATGGACAAGGACCGCAGCCTGGTGCGCATCATCGAAGTGGAGAACCCTCCCTCGGCTCTCATCTTTTGCAACACGCGAGTCCGAGTGCATTACGTGGCCTCGGTGCTGCAGCGCTTTGGCTACGACGCCGACGAACTCTCTTCCGATCTCTCGCAAAAGGCCCGCGAAAAGATCATGGCCCGCATGCGCGAGGGCAAGCTCCGATTCCTGGTGGCCACCGACGTGGCTGCCCGTGGGATCGATCTGCCCGAGCTGTCCCACGTCATCCTCTACGAGCCGCCCGACGAAGCCGAGCTGTACATCCATCGGGCGGGACGCACCGGGCGGGCAGGGGCCGCCGGAGTGGCCATCTCGTTGGTCGATGTGATGGAGCAAATGGCCATGAACAGCATTGCCAAGCGGTACGACATCGAGCTGGAGGAATGGCCGCTGCCCAGTGCAGAGGACGTCGAAGCCATTGTATCGCAGCGGGTGATTGCCCTGCTGGAGGCGCGCCTGCGTGATCGCGACCGGCTCAAGAAGGAGCGAATGCAGCGCTTCGAGCCCCTGATCCACAGCCTCAGCCAGAGCGAGGACGGGCTGGCGCTGCTGACCATGCTGGTGGACGATTACTACCAGGAAACCCTCTATGGCCCCATCATCCAGGTGCCGACCGAACAGGCCGGGTCTGGCGAAAAGAAAACGAGCAGATCGGGCGAGGGCCGGGGACGGCGATCCTCCCGAAAGGGACGCTAAGCGCCCCCTGAGGGCCAGGAGGTTGCCCAATCACTTGATACAAACCGTTCGGCAAGGTTCCGCGCCCCCTGGATCGGCGGATGGCAATCGGCGATTACAGGCCCTCCCGCGAGAGCACTTTCCGTTCGGCGCGGGCCCTCTCGAAAACGCCCGGCATCCGCCCTCGATCATTTGACCATTCTCACTCCTTGTGCTAAAATACCGACGTTCAAGCAGTCGGGGGTCGTCTAATGGCAGGACAAGGGACTTTGGATCCCTCTATTGAGGTTCGAATCCTCACCCCCGAGTCTGCCGGGCCCTTAGCTCAGTGGCAGAGCGGCCGGCTCATAACCGGTTGGTCGCAGGTTCGAAACCTGCAGGGCCCATTGGTGGGGTAACCTTCCTTGGGCCCTGGTTTTGTTCAGGAAGAAGGTGGCCCGGTGGTCTGACTCTGCTTGCAGGGGAGGAAACGTCGGCCATGGATCAGGTCTTGGTTCTCAACGCAACCTACGAACCCCTCAGTGTGATTTCGCTGCGCAGGGCGGTTTTGCTCCTGGTCAAAGAGAAAGCCGAAATCGTCGAAGCCGCGCAGGCGCGGTTGCGCTCCGAAAAACAATCCTTGCCGGTCCCCCTCGTCATTCGCCTGGTGTACTATGTCCGTCTTCCGCGGCGGTTCGCCCTGCCTCTGTCGCGCCGCACCGTGCTCGCCCGCGATCATTACACCTGCCAATACTGCGGCGCGTGTCCTGGCAAATCTGCCCTCACCATCGATCACGTCCTGCCTCGCTCGCGGGGTGGGCCCACCACGTGGGAGAACGTCGTGACCGCATGTGACACCTGCAACCGGCGAAAGGGCAACCGGACGCCGGAAGAAGCTCACATGCCCCTGAAACGGACCCCCTTTCAACCCCGCTACCTGGCCCTGACGCTGATCGCGGGTGCGAGCCCGCCTGACGTCTGGGGCAAATACATGTATCAGTAACCCCCTGCGATCCCAAGGAATCCCCGGCTCGAACTCTGACGAGGAAGTGGCGTCTTCCTCGGATGCCCGGCGCGTGACGATTTTGTCAACGGTTTTTGCATTCTGGTCAAAAGTGTGGTATCCTAAGTCCTCGTGGAAGAGAATTCAAGATACGGAGGGGCACATGTTTCGGGAAAAAATCACACGGCATTATCAGTCTCTGTCCCCTAGTTTCAAAAAGATCGCAGATTTCATTCTGACCTCGCATCAGCGGGCTGCGTTCATGAGCGCATCGCGCTTGGCCAAGCACCTCGGCGTCGATGTGGCTACGGTCACCCGCTTTGCCCAACAGATTGGGTACGACGGCTACGTCGAATTGCTCCGCGAAGTGCAGGAGCTGGTTCTGGCCGAGATGCGCAAAGCCCGCTCGCCTGTCACCGATCGGCTCGACCAGGCTACCCACCCCTTTATGTTGCACATGTGGCGTGATTGGGCAAACCTGGAAAAATCGATCCAGAATATCCGGTTGGAGGATGCGGAACGAGCCATTGCCGTCATCGATGCGGCCCGAAGAATCTATGTCGTGTCTGAGGGGATAGGCACAGGACTGGCCCAGGTGATGGCAAGTTATCTGACGCTCCGCAAGCCGGATGTGCGGGTGCTCAGCCAGGGGCCCTTTGACGTGGCCATGGCGCTCAAGGATATCACCGCCGACGACCTGGTCATCGCTGTTGGGTTCACCGATTACGCCTACATTGCCACCCGCGCCATCGAGGTTGCCAATCGGGTGGGGGCCCAAAGCATCGGTATCATCTCGCAAGCCGATTGTCCCATTGGCGCTGTGGCCCAGATCCTGCTGGCCTGTTCGGCTACCGAAGAAGGCTACCTGCCCGCGCCCACCTGTGTGGCCTCGATTCTGTTCTCCCTGGCCTATACCTACCTCATGTCCGACGGCGATGCCCACCACCAAAACCTGCTCAAATTTCAGGAGGCCTATTCCGACCTGACCGAAGGCACGCCGCGGGGAGAGAATGATGTGTTCGGCGACCTGATCGCCCGCTTCTAGGCAATGGTTGGGAGTCATCAAACCCCATCGGCCCTGGCTCGCACAAGAACCAGGGCCGATTTTCTATTCAGGTTCTTTTTACGGGTGTGCTCTTTTGGAGTGCGGCGCCTTGGCGCCGCGCCCCTATCCTCTGGGACGGGGTCTTGGACGCGCATTCAGGAGCTTGGGCAGGACCGGTTGTGCCTTTTTGGAGTGCGGCACCTTGGTGCCGCGCCCGCGCCGCCGGGGGAAACGCCTG
>CAYVLO010000082.1:0-10424 GCA_964452125.1 uncultured Anaerolineaceae bacterium
CGAATACCGCAGCTTGTGAGCGGCCAGGCCCGGCATCTGAATGGTCAGGTGGGCCACCGCCCCCACCACCACGCCGATGGCCAACCCGTACACCCCCCGGTCAGGGGCCAGGAGGATCGCCCCACCGATGATGCCCAGGTTGTACAGGATCGGCGCCAGGGCGGGCAGGAGAAAATGCTGTCGGGCGTTGAGGATGCCCATGACCACGCCGCTCACGCCAAAGATGGCGGGCGTGAGCAACATCAGACGCATCAGGCTCACGGTCAGCGCCTGACGAGCAGGATCAAATCCGGGCGCGATCACAGCCCGCACCAGCCACGGCGCCAGGAGGGCGGCCGCAAGGGCAAGAAGCGAGGTGAGAATCAGGACCCAGTTGATGACGGCGCTGGCCAGTCGCCAGGCGCCGTGCTTGTCATCGCGGGCCAGGTAGCTGGCAAAGGTGGGGATAAAGGCCGAGGCCAGGGCGCCCCCGGCGACCAGCTGAAAGAGCAGATCGGGCAGGCGAAAGGCCGCCAGATAGGCATCGAGTTCGCCGCCCGTGCCAAACTGGTGGCTGATGACCATCTCTCGGAGCAGGCCCAAAGCGCGACTGACAACGAACAGGGCCATCACCAGGCCTGCTGCCCGGGCGATCTGCGTCTTGTCGGCGGCGCCTCGATCGGAAGATTCTACAGACACGGACTCGCCTGCACCTCAGAGGGGTACGGTCGGTGGCCATGGGCTGCCCATGGGAGGATCACTAGCCCACGGCCTCTGCGATCCGCGCCAACAGCGCGGCTTCCTGCTCGGGAAGTACCGTGCGAGGATCGAGAACCAGGCAATCGCCCTCAATGCGGGTGATAACCGGCGGATCGCCCGCCCGCAAGCGGGCCGCCACCGCATCGGGCGAGGCCACATCCAGGGCCACCAGGTGCGTCGGCAGGGTCTCGCCGGGCAGGCTGCCTCCCCCAACGGTCGAGCGACCGGGAAGGCTGTGAGCTTTGAGATCCAGGCTCTGAAGCTTGCGCACCCAGATTCGGGCCCGTCGCCGGATCTGCTTCTCTTCATAAGCGATCATCCTCCAGACGGGCACCTTTTCGGTCGCCTCACCCAGCAGATAGTGGCGCAGCGTTGCCTGGAGTCCAGCGAGTGTGATCTTGTCGACGCGGAGGGCGCGGGTCAGGGGAAAGCGTTTGAGACGGGCGATCAGGTCGGCGCGCCCCAGGATCAATCCTGCCTGGGGTCCGCCCAGCAACTTGTCACCGCTGCAGGTCACCAAGGATACCCCGGCTGCCACGCTCTCCTGAATGGTCGGTTCGTGCGCCAGGCCGTAGGGCGCTGTATCCAGGAGCGTGCCGCTGCCCAGATCGTCAAAGAGCAAAACGCCCCGCGCGTCTGCCAGGGATACCATCTCGCCCAGATCCGGCTCGTGCACAAACCCGGTCAGATGGAAATTGCTGCGATGCACTCGCATCAAGGCCTCGGTGGCCTCGGAAATCGCGGCGTCGAAATCGCGGATGTAGGTGCGGTTGGTGGTGCCCACCTCGACCAGGGTCGCGCCGCTTTGAGCCATGACGTCGGGAATTCGGAACCCCCCTCCGATCTCTACCAACTGCCCCCGCGAGAGGATGACCTCGCGCCCCTGGGCAAAGCCCATGAGGATCAACAAGACGGCGGCCGCGTTGTTGTTGACGACCAGGGCCGCTTCGGCGCCCGTTAACCGGCAGAGGAGTTCTTCGGCATGAACGTAGCGAGACCCCCGCTTCCCGGCCTCCAGGTCGTACTCGAGATTGGAGTAGCCCAAGGCTACGGCGTTCATGGCGGCCCGGGCATCAGCGCTGAGGGGCGCGCGTCCCAGGTTGGTGTGGATCACAACGCCCGTGGCATTGATCGCCGGGCGCAGCGTGGGCCTGAGGTGGCGCGCCAGGGTCTCTCCCACCGTATGCGCCAAATCTTGGGGAGAAGGGCACACATCCCCTTGTTGGATGGCCTGCCGGGTTTGCTCCAGCGTTTGGCGCACCGCATTCACGGTCAGGTCGTGCCCCCATTGCGCCGAAAGGGCCGCTACCGATGGCTCCTGGAGCAACCGGTCTACGCTGGGCAGCTTGCGCAACTCCTGCTGCATTCCCATTCACTCCCTCTATCTTTTCCTGAACAGGCGCTCTCGTTGTTCCCGCCCGGTGTGGCCGCTGAATCAGGCAGCGCTTCGCGTCCTGGATAAAAGCACCTCGATGGCGACGAACATCAGGGCGATCACCAGCGCAAAGCCCAGGTTAAAGGCTCGATGCATTTGCAGCCACACCCATGCCGAAAGACACAATGCCGCCCAAGCGCTCTGGCGCAGGAATCGAAGGGGGTCTTGCCTGATCGACTGGGGGGCAAACCTTCGGTTGAGAAACGAAATGGGCGGGGTCAGGGTGCCGGTGAGGGCCAGGAACAACAGCGCAAAAAAGAAGGGCTGGGCGCCCGGTTGACTGGGCCTGACCTGTCCCGTCAACAGGACGACACCCCACCAGCCGACAATCGCCAGCAGGATCGCCACCACTGTGATGACCTTCTCTCTCACCGGTTTTCTCCTCTACTCTGGCTATTATACCCCAACATTGTATCAAACGCCAGATAGACAATCCCCCGCGTTTGGTGTATAATCAGCAGTGAATGACCGGCTTGGCAACGCCGTGAACCGGCGTGTTGATGGGTCGATGGGTCTCTGATGGGATGGCCAGGTGGGAGGTGTAGATGAACACACCAGTTGTCGACAAGGTGATCGAGCAACTGCAGAAGCTGCCTGCAGAAATGCAGTGGCGCGTGTTTGAATTCACGCGCGCGCTGGCAGCCTCTGCACCGCACGGTGTCCCAGGCCATCAATTGCTGCAGTTTGCCGGGGCCATACCCTTGGATGATCTGCAGCTCATGCAACAAGCCATTGACGACGGGTGCGAAGTGGTCGATGCCGATGGCTGGTAGCTACCTGCTGGACACCAACGTCATCATTGCGCTCTTTGCGGATGCCCCCGCGATTCGGGAGCATCTGGCACACGCTGATGAGGTTTTTGTCCCCAGTATTGCGATCGGAGAACTGTGCTTTGGGGCACAAAAGTCGGGACGCCCAAAGGAGAACTTGGCCCGTATCGATGAATTCGCAGCCAACAACGTCGTGCTGAGTTGCGACACGCAAACTGCACGCCAGTATGGCAGAGTCAAGGACGCTTTGCGGAGAGAAGGACGTCCAATTCCGGAGAACGATATCTGGATTGCAGCCGTTGCACTCCAGCATGGATTGACATTGGCCACAAACGACGCGCACTTTTACGAGGTCAAGGGCCTGAACGCAGAGTCCTGGCAGGCTTTGTAGTATCATGCGACTTTCCTCCACCCATGTCCCAC
The DNA here is from genome assembly GCA_964452125.1 of uncultured Anaerolineaceae bacterium. Classification (GTDB taxonomy): domain Bacteria; phylum Chloroflexota; class Anaerolineae; order JAAYZQ01; family JAAYZQ01; genus CAZNQW01. Next base: position 3,367 of record CAYVLO010000082.1, read on the forward strand.
GGAACTCCAAGGCGATCCTGATTTGGGCCAGCGCCATTCCTGACCGTCAACGACCTAGACAGTAGAACGTGTTATGCATCCGGAAGACAGAGTGCTTGTGGCGGTCATGAATCGCCCTCAGGATCTCGAAATCGCCCGCGACCAGGGCTGGTATCGCCTCCCCCAAGCTCGGGTGAGCCGGGGGGTGTATTCCGAGTATGTGGCCTTTTACTTGACAGCAGCCTTCCAAGAGCAAAAGTGGGCCATCCACTACTATGCTCGCAATCTGGGCCACGAGCTGGTGACCCGTCGCGACCTTTTGCCTGAGGAGTCCGACCACCCGCGCGCCGGAGATCCTTACTACAAACTCCAGTTGGGTCCCCTGCAAAGGCGCGATCCGCCTATCCCCAGCTTGCGCTGGCGACGCATTAGCTTTATCCACACTACCTGGGATCGCTTTGAGGCGGCAGAGGAGGTCAACGATCTGTTTGTGGAGGGGGACGAGTTTGTCGATCGGCTATACCACGCGCTGCGCGAGTCGGGCCTGAGCCCCGAGCGACAGTACCCCGTGCGAGAGTCCGGCGTCGATTATGTGGTCGATCTGGCCATTCCCTGCCGCAACGGGCTCGTCGCTTTGAACATTGCCCCCGAAGCAGGCGGCCCCGTCCAGACGCTGCGGCTTGCGCCCCAACAGGTAGAGACCGATGCGGAAGGTTGTGTGGCGGCCATCTGCGCCGAAGCGGATCGGCAGGGTGGAGCGTTGCCGTTGCCTCAGATCGGAGAAAAGAAGCGGATGAAGGTCACGGTCAAACTCGGCGCGCCCCTTTCTCGCGTGATTGGCGAGACCAAGGTCATTCTCTCGGTAGAGGAGGGGGTGAGCGTTGAGGAGGTTCTTCGGCAGCTTGGCGAGCGTTACTCCGAGTTCGACGATGGGCTGAGGGGCAAAGGGCTGCAATCCCTTCGCGCCCACCCCCTCTATTCCCTGTTTGTCAACTCTCGGCCTGTGTCCTGGAAGGACGTAGCGATCACGCTCCTGCATGATGGCGATCGGGTCTATCTCTTTTTGCCGGTTGTGGGGGGCTAAATGCCCGTTAGGGGTTTTGAGGCTCCTCTTGACGGATTTTGGCAGCCTCGCTCAAATCGCGCCACGATAGACTTTCGCGCCACATGTAAAACGCACCCAACAGCGTGATCGGCAGCCAAAGGGCCGCATGGAGCACCAGGGTGTACGCTCCGGCGATGTTGGCATTGACACCAAAGGCTTTGAGGATCTCGATTCCTGGCTGGTCGAACGTGCCCACGTAACCGGGGGCTGAGGGGATGGTGGTGAAGAGGTTGACGACGCCATTCATCAACATCAGGACAAAGAACGAGACCTCAAAGTCAAAAGCGTGCATCACGAACCAATACTTGCCCGTCTCGGCCAGCCACACCACCACCGATGTGAAAAAGATCATGGCTACGTCGCGCCCGCTGCGCAAAAAGTAGAGCCCTTCCATGAAACGGTCGGCAAAGCCCCGGATGGGCTCGTGAAAGCGCTTTGGAATCAAGCGGTCGATAACGGCATTGTACAACGATTGGGCTCGCTGGGGCGAGGCCGCCAGCACGAAAAAGATTCCCAATGCGCCAAAGAAGAGAAGGCTAAAGACAATAACAAACTGGCGCCAGTTGCCCGGTATGTCTGGCACCAGGGGCAGGGTCACAAAGACGAACAGGAGCATGACCACACCGTCAAAGATGCGCTCTACCAAGATGGTAGCCAGGCTGGCGCCAATGGTCACCCCTTCCTTGCGCTTGAGCACGTAGGCGCGGAGCAACTCACCGATACGGGCGGGATAGATGTTGTTGCCCATGTAGCCGATACACACCACAGGGAACAGGCGCCTGGTCGAGATCGGTTTGATGGCTCGCAGCATATAGTGCCAGCGCCAGGTGCGCGCCCACACGCCAAAGAAATAGATGGTCACGCTGGGGATCAGCCACCAATAGTTGCCCGTGCTGATGTGGTGCCATACCAAGTCGAGATCCAGGCCTCGCAATGCCAGGTAGAGAAAGACCGCACTGATGGCGACCCCGAGCCAGAATTGCCAACGCTTGACCATGGTTGCTCCTGTGTACGATGCCCTCCGCTCGCAGTCAGGCGCCGCACCACTGAGAAAAAGGGACGGCCTTTGGAGGACGAGTGAGTGCTGATTATACCCCATTTCTACGGCAAAGAACAACCGGATCGATCGAGTGGCAGGACGCCGTAGCGGGCCTACCGATCCAACTATATAGATGCGCAAAGGGCCTGGATATTACGCGAAAGGCTTCAGCCCGTGCCAGATGGTGGCGTTGAGGAGATTTGCCAGGGTATGGGATGGAGCGAATCTTTAGGGTGGGGGTCGGACGATCACGGTGGCCCAGGCCGGATCCGATTCCTGGCCATGCGTGTCGTGGGCAATGCCCTCGAATACCAGGGTCATGGTGAGTGGCTCGGTCACTGTGCCCGTGATGAGGAGGATGGGTGCCATCCTCATGATACTATCCGTACAGGAAGCGGTGGTGCAGGTAAAGGTCTGAACGGCATCCAGGGTCGGATCGCCCGTGCCTAGCCCTCGAATCTCGACCAGGGCGAGATCCGGGGAGTCATAGGCCTCAAAGGTGATGGTAAAGGGAGCGCTGGCGATCACCTGTGTGGGCACGATGGTGAGTTGGATCAGAGGCTTTTGATCGGTCGATGCGCAGGGCGGCATGCGGACCTCTACGCTCTCGCTCTCAGGAGCGGGTCCGGCGGCATTAAAGGCGATGATCTGATAGCGGTAGATGTTGCCGCAGCTCACGTGTTGGTCGATAAACTGCTGGGCATTGGCCGGCACCAACCCAATGCTGGCTTTGACGTCCTTTCGATAAATGCGGAAGGCGTCTTCATTGTCCGCGCGATCGTTCCAGGTGAGCAGCACCGCCTTGGCATCCTGAGAGATCGTGGCCTGGAGGTGGGCCGGAGCTTGAGGAGGGGAGCTTTCCTCTGCCAAATCCTCGACCTGGATGTCCAAGATTAGCAGGGGGCCAAAGAACAGCTCGCTGGGCGATTGCAATTGCCAGGCGCTACGATAAGACCCAGCCTCTGGGGGCGACCAAAAGGTGACTGTTAGATCGGCAGTTTGCCCGACCGTGGTGGGGGAGACCGGCACGACGCTGGGTGCCCCCAGAGGATCGCCTTCGACCAGGGCTAGCCCATAGCCCACGCCCCAAGCGCATGTCCCGTTGTTGCGCACTTGCCATACCTTGTCCATCCGTGCCCCAGGCGGGAACACGCTGCCGGGAGCAATGGTCACATCGGTCACAAAGGTCGCATCGGGTGTACAGTCGGGTTCGGCGACGACCGCACCAGGCGAGTCGTTGACGTGCAGCGTGATGGCCGCCACCCCCAGGGGATCGTCTTTAGCCGAAAAGGCAACGACGGCGATCCGAGAGTTGCCTGGGATGGATGGCAACCAGGATTGGGAGAGGTGTAAGGCGGTTTGCTCGGGCTGAATTCGGTCCTCCACTTGCTGCCGATCTTTGATCTCGCCATTCACCACCAATGCTACATGGTGAATCAGGGTCAGATCGGGCAAAGCCGTGATGGTGGATTCGATCGCCACTTCGTGCCCGCGCGTCACTGCACTGTCGTGTTCGGGAGAAGCGATGCGAACGCGCACCCATTCCTCCCCTGTCCGGGGTGAGGCGCCTCCGGGAACTACTGTGGCCCATGGTTGCCAGACGAGCAAGCCACCCAACCCAATCAGCAAGGCGATGAGCGCCCCGGCTGCCAGGATCCAGGTTCGGCGGTGGCGTGGGGTCGGCTTGGAGGGGGCTGTGTCAAGAGGGCGAGCAGCTCGAGGATCGCCCGGCTCCCAACCTTCGCCATGGTTGCAGTACCAGATCCCTTCGTCCGCATCGAGCATCCAAAAGACGCCCTGGTCATCGCGGAGCAGCATTTTGGCCACTTGTACGCGAAAGGCCTCGGGCGTCAGCGCATCCTGAGCCACCTGCGACTTTAGTCGCTCGTATTGCTGCTCAGCGTGATCGAAATCCATCAGTTCGTGCCTTTTTTCCGACAAGGGCGGGCTTCCGCCCAATGCCTATGCATACCCTCGCGCCGTTGGCGGTCCCGGTCGTTATTCTGGGGCGTTCAGAATCTCGTCGGCGTACTGGAGCAAGACCTCGATCCGTTCAGGCGGCGTGTCTTTGCGTTTCAGGTACAGGGACAGCAGCTCAGCAGGCGTGAGGTCCTGGGACCAGTCGCTGCCCAATCGCTGGCGATAGGAACGTTCCACCTCTTTGCTGACGCTGGCGACGAAATAGGCGTCTTTGAGTGCATTGCGCACCTGGGCGTCGTGTACGAGCCCTTCCTGGTCGGCGCGGATTTGGATGATCAGCCGTACGATGGCATCGGCAATGTTCTGCTGGTGGATGCTTTCCAGGACCGCTGCCAGCGGATCGGGTTCCTGCCGCACATCGGCGCGGATGGTGACAAAACGCCGGGCAGCCACGGGATAAAGCTGCCAGTCGGTGTGACCGCGGCTGACATCGGCCACAACGAACCCCTTGGTCTCGCGCTCTTCGCCAAAGTCAATGCGCTCCAGGCTGCCGCTATAGACGATGGGCGGGTGCTGCCCGCGGTTGAGTTCCTGATGGCGGTGGATGTGTCCCAGCGCGACATAATCCCACGCGGGATCGGCCAGAACGCTCTTGAGGACGACAACGTCCCGGCCCAGCATCACCGTTCGCTCCGAGCCGAGCTTGGCGTCGGAGACGCTGAAATGGCCGGTGATCACGGCGGGCAGCGTGGGATCCACCTGAGCCGCCAGGGCTCGGATGTTCTCCGATACCAGCTCTTGGACCAGGGCATCCAGTTCGGCGATGGTCTTGTCTCGATACTCGTCGCGGGCCAGCAGCCTCTGGCGGATGGGATAGGGAACCGTGGCTACCTGGATCGCTTCTCCGCGGCGAGTGGTGATCCGGTACAGATGATCTTGGCCCGCCACGATGATGTTGGGCACCTCCAGGGTGCGAAAAATGTCGATGCTGGATGCCCGGCGTTCCTGGGCAGGCAAATCGTGATTGCCCACGAGCAGCACCACCGGAATTCCGGCGTCGGCCAGGCGCTTGATGCGCCGGGCAAACTCGCGACGGTGAGTCGAGTTTGGATCGCGGCTTTTGTAGGCGTCGCCGGCAAAAATCACCAGGTCGACCTCGTTTTCCAGGGCATAGTCGACCGCTTCGGAGAACCGGCGCAAAAAGTCCATTACCCGCCCATTGAGTCCGGTGGCGGGGTCGATCTGGCCATAGTTTTCCATGCCGATGTGCAGATCGGCCAGGTGCAGGATGCGAATGCTCGTCATGGCTGGCTATCCGTTTCGTGGACTGGTTGTTCCAGGGCTTGCCGGGCCGCGCGAGGATCGGGGGCGGTCACCGCATCCACGCCCAGGTGCCGCGCCTGGCGATAGCCGCCGGTAAAAAGCTCGCACAGGGAGACCTTTATGCCGGCATCCTGGAGCCGCTTGACGGTCCCACGATCGACCTGGGACCACGGCACCGAGACCCAGCGGGCGTTCACCGGGGCAATCGCGCCCAGGGGATCGGGCACCCGTGGGCGCAGGTTGACCCCCAGGACGACCTGGGGACACCGGGCCTGAATGCGCATCAGGGCCACATGATCCCAACTCGAGATAAAGACCTGGTCGAGCATGTCCGCTGCTTGGATGAGGTCGAGGGCCATCATTTCCAGGCGGTCGTCTTGGGGCTCCACAAAGCCGTGTTTGAGATCCACTTGCAGGGCAATGCGCCCCCGAGCCCAATCCAGGACGTCGACAAAGCGGGGAATTCGCTCGGTAGCAAAAGCCGGGTCGAACCAACTGCCCACGTCCAGCGTCTGGAGTTCTTGCCAGGTCATTTCCCGCACCCAGCGCGGATCGCCCAGTTTGGGCTGTAGGGTGAAATCGTGAAAGACAATGGCCTCCCGATCGCGGGTGAGCTGGACGTCCAGTTCCAGCAGGTCGGCGCCGCTTTCATAGCCCTGTTGTAGCGCGGCCCAGGTGTTTTCCGGGGCCAACGCCTCGGCGCCTCGGTGTCCGATGATCAGGATGCGCCCTGGCCCTTGTGTGTCGAATCGAATCACAACCCCTCCTTGGTAAGGCGGTATGCCCAGTGATTGTAACCGGGATTGGGATGATTGTCAAACGCATCTTTTTTTCCAGGGGGCAGAGGTGGGCGCAGAGAGCTGTTTAACAAACTCAAGAAACTCGGTTTCTTTGAGAAACCGAGTTTCTGAAGGATTTCTGGCAATTTGCAGAAAGGTAGATCGACATATTCGGGGCTATTCTCGAATCCGAACTCGTTTCTCTTCTACAATCCACAGGTACCGTTCAAGCGGTTCCTGACCAAGCAGTGGTATCAAGTGGGCGAGCACGTCCAAGACGTGAGGTTTGTCCTGTTGTCTCAAGCGAAGCACAACCAATCCGGGAAACTCGGCAGGAGGGTAAGCCCGGATGTCTGCAAAGTCTATGTCCAGTGTTACCAGCATCCGGCCTTCGTGTTGGCACAGATTTGCCAGTTGTGCGTCGGCACTTCCACCATACTTTTGTTCCAAGACCGTGACCGCATCGTACCCCGCCTGTCGTAGTGCCTCGGCTGTTTCAACCGGCAGATTCTCGTCAACCTTGAATCTCATGCTGGCACAGCAGCCGGCAGGGCCACTACACGTTCGCGCCCAAGCTCGGCGGCGTATGCAATGGCTGCCCGGATATCCTGTTCGTTAAGGGATGCGTAGCTGCGAATGATCTCCTCTGGCGTCAAGCCGGCAGCTAGGTTGTCAAGCACAACCGATACCATGATGCGTGTTCCCTTGATACACGCTTTTCCATGGCAGACGGCTGGGTCAACGATGATGTGATCTTGCCATCTCATGATTTACCTCCTCAAAAATCCTTTGCGCTATCAAAGATATTATGCACTCGAAATCCCTTCGTGTCAAGCAGCGGCAATTGACACTGGTAGGTTAATACGACAATGGCACATTAGACATGAACCATTGCACAGTTGCTGAAAGCACA
>CAYVLO010000083.1:0-3742 GCA_964452125.1 uncultured Anaerolineaceae bacterium
GTCGGTGATCGGGGCCGTGGTGGGCGAGTTTGCCCAATCGGATCGGGGCTTGGGGTTCCTGGTGAACCTGGCCAACCGCGGATTGTTTGATACCCCCCTGATGTTTGTGGCCCTCTTTGTGTTGATGACCATTGCGCTGGGCCTGTACGGCGCTGTGTCGGCGTTGGAGGCGGTCGTGCTGCGCTGGAAGAAGGGGGGCTAGGCGGCGCCATGGCGGGCAAGGGATCCAGGGATGCGCGGTCGGCCGCGGGCGATGCGGCCATTGGTCCGCGCTGGAGAGAAGCGACAGATCCGGTGGGCCGCGGGCCGACCCTGACGTTGTTGGGGCTCGGGCTGGCTACCGAGGCTGTGTATTTGCTGCTGGTGGCCCTGTTGCCCTGGATCCGCTACGGCGAGCGCCTGACCAACTGGCCGCGCCTGCTGGGCCGAGACGTGGCGACCTTGATCGGCTGTTTGACCGGTCTGATCGTTTTGGCGGCGCTGTATGCCCTGGGCTGGAGCGTGGTCCGTCGGGGAGGCGCCTCGCCCCGGCTAGTGTGGGCTCTGGCGGTCTCTTTTGCGCTGACCCTATTCTGGCTGTTGCCCATGACATCGGATCTGTTCGGCTATCTGGTCCACTCGCACCTGTTGACCGATCTGGATGCCAACCCTTTGCTGACCGCCCCGCTGAAATTCCGTTACGATCCCCTGGTGAAGGCGTTTCCCATCGGGTATTTCCGGCAGGGGACGATCTATGGCCCGACCTGGCTGCTGCTTTCGTCGGTGGGGACATTGGGGAGCCAGGATTTGATCAACGGGGTAGCCTATTTGAAAGGGCTGGCTGTGGCGTCCTATCTGGGGTCGGCCTGGCTGGTGTATCGCATGCTCCGAAAACATCACCCCGAGCGAGCGCTGGAGGGGCTGTACTGCTTTGCCTGGAATCCGCTGGTTTTGTTGCTGGCGGTGGGCGGTGGCCACAATGACATGGTCATGATGGCTCTGGTGTTGTTGGCTTTGTGGTTTCTGTTGCAAGAGCGTTGGATCCTGGCCTTTGGGGTGTTGGGGCTGTCGATCTGGGTCAAGTATGTCACCCTATTGTTCCTGCCCCTGTTCGCGCTGTATGCCTGGCGGCGGTGGGAGCGAGAGGCGCCGTCGGGCATGCAGCGGCGGGCATGGGCCGCGCGCCGGGCTGTTGGGCCGGCGGCCGCGTTTTTGGGCGTGTCGGTGCTGGTGATGGCGCCTTTTTGGCGGCCCGATCTGCCCCTGAAGGTGGCCGAGCGGTTGTTGGCGCCGGCCAATTGGCAATGGGCCCCGGCTGAGTTGGCTACGCAGCTTCTGCTGGTTGGGTTGGGGGCCTATGCGCTGGCTATGGTGGGGCTGTTGCGGCGGCTGAGTCGGGGTAAGGTGACCTTTGGTCGGTTGGCCAACGCCAGTTTCTTTGCGTCGCTGCTGGCCTTTGTGCTGTTGGCGGCTCGCAGCCAACCCTGGTATCTGATCGCGCCGATCTCGCTGGCTAGCCTGAGCGAGGAAAAATGGCCGCGACCCCTGGCGGGAGGCCTGGGGCTCGTCATGCTGGTCGTTCAGGTCTGGGTGGAATGGGGAATGCCGGGCGCTACGTAGCGTGTCGGTTCTCAATTTGTAGTGTTTTACTCTTTGTTCGAGGAGGAGGAAATGATGCGACGAAGGATTTGGGTCAGTGTAGGGTTATGGTTGGCGGCAAGCCTGGTGCTGGCGGGCTGCGTTGCTCCAGGCGCGAGCAAGGATCCCCAAGAGGTGACGCTGGCAATGGGGTTCATTCCCAACGTCCAGTTTACGCCGATCTATGTGGCGGTCGAAAAGGGCTATTTTGCCGAGGAGGGGATCACCATCAAGTTCGATTACGGCTGGGAGACCGATATCCTCAAGCTGGTGGGCGGCGATCAATTGCAGTTTGCCATTGCCAGCGGCGACCAGGTGATCCTGGCCCGCAGCCAGGGGTTGCCCCTGGTCTATGTCATGAATTGGTATCGGCGTTTCCCCGTGTGTGTGATGTCTGCCGTCGAAAAGGGAATCCGCACGCCCCAAGATCTGGTGGGGAAACGGGTGGGGACGCCGGTCACCTATGGCGCCAGTTACATCGGCTGGCGGGCATTGCTGGACCGGGTGGGTCTGGCCGAAACCGACATGGAGTTGATCTCGATTGGCTATACCCAGGCAGCGGCGATCAGTGAGAATCAGGTGGATGCGGCCATCTGCTACGCCATGAACGAACCGGTACAGATGGAGGCCCAGGGGCAGGAAGTCGATCTCATCCTGGTGTCGGACTATGCCAACCTGGTTTCGAACGGGCTGATCACCAACGCAAAGTCGGTCAAGGAGCGGCCTGAGCTGGTGCAGGGTATGGTGCGGGCGGCGCTCAAAGGGTTGGACTATACCATCCGCCATCCGGACGAGGCTTTTGAGATCGCGCTGATTCACGTGCCCGAGGCCGCCAGCGACGAGCAGGCGCGGGCCATGAACCGGGCCATCCTGGACGAGTCGATCGAGTTCTGGCAGGCCGAACCGGGCAAATTGGGCGTGTCGAATCCTGACGACTGGCAGATCTCGCAAGAGATCATGGTCAAAATGGGGCTGGTGCAGGATGGCGCTCCTGTGAACGAGATGTATTCCAACGAGTTTGCCGAGAAGGGGCAGCCCTAAGATGGAGCCAGTCCTGGCGGCCGAGGGGATTCGCCATCAGTACACGGGCCGCACGGGGGAATTGCTGGCCCTGGACGGCGTCGGTCTGGATGTGGCGGCGGGCGAGTTTGTGGCCATTGTTGGCCCCTCGGGCTGTGGCAAGAGCACGCTGTTGCGGATTCTGGGCGGGCTGCTGGCGCCCAGCCAGGGCCGGGTGCTGTTGGATGGCGAGGTGTTGGCCGAGCCCAAGCGCCAGGTGGGTTTTGTCTTTCAGAATGTGAACCTGATGCCCTGGAGGACGGTGTTGCAGAATGTACTCCTGCCTTTGGAGATCGCAGCCACGCCCCGGGGCGAAGCCGAGAGCCGCGCCCGAAAGATGCTCGGGCTGGTGGGGTTGGCCGGGTTTGAGGGGGCTTATCCCCACCAGCTTTCGGGGGGCATGGCCCAGCGGGTGGCCATTGGCCGGGCATTGGTCAACCAACCGGAGGTGTTGTTGCTGGACGAGCCCTTTGGCGCGTTGGATGCGCTGAGCCGGGAACAGATGAACCTGGAGTTGTTGCGCATCTGGCGGGCGCAAAAGGTGACGGCAGTGATGGTGACCCACGATCTGCAAGAGGCCATCTTTGTCGCTGATCGGGTGTTGGTGATGTCGTCGAGGCCGGGCCGGATCAGCGCCGAGGTGATGATCGATCTGCCCCGGCCCCGGACCTTGGATGTGGTGTATACCGAGTTCTTTGGCGCCCTATCGCGCCGGGTGCGTGAGGCCATCGGCCGCGGGCAAAATTGAAGTAGACATAAAAGGAGGAGGCCGTGAATCGATTGTTCAGTTTGGTGGCAGGGTTGTTCCTGGGGGCGCTCACAGGGGCGGTGGTGGTGTTGTTGCTGGCGCCCCGCAGCGGGGAGGAGGAGCGCCGCTTGATCCAGGAGCGGATTCAGGAAGTGATGGATGAAGGCCGACGCGCGGCCGAGACGCGGCGGCTGGAGCTGGTCGGCCAGTTGGAGGAGTTGAAGCGGTCGGCGCCGCCGGCATAGCGGGCTAGTACAGGGGGCAAACCTGCCCGTGCCCTGTCGCGGTGGTGTGCGGGGGTGGGGCATGCCGTGCCCG
>CAYVLO010000083.1:3842-10317 GCA_964452125.1 uncultured Anaerolineaceae bacterium
CCACCTCGGGGGTGACAACCGGGACGAGGTTGCTTGTACGGGCGGGTTTGAAACCTGCCCGTGCCCTGTCGCGGTGGTGTGCGGGGGTGGGGCATGCCGTGCCCGACTTTGGGCGAGGCATTCCCAACTCACCCGGGCCGGGGCGGCGCCGTGCACCCGGTCGTAGGCGGTTATAGTGCGCAGCCCCTCACCGGGAATGCCTCTCCCCTACCAGCTACAGGCTCCATCCTGGTGCGCACCGTAGGGGAGAGGCATCGCCGATAAGCGAATTCGTCTCCGCAGGCCATGTCGCCTGCTGCATTCACTGGCGCCCTGCACGCAGTTACCAGCGATGCCTCGCCCACCTCGGGGGTGACAACCGGGACGAGGTTGCTTGTACGGGCGGGTTTGAAACCCGCCCGTACCCCGCCGCGGCGATGTGCGAGGGCACGGCAGGGCGTTTGCGACCTGCACCGCTACTTGTGATATTTGGCAGATTTTGCGACTTTGTGCTATACTGGTCACACTCGAGATCAAGCGCCGGAGGTCGCAATGGAGGCCAGCACTGCCAACCTCGAACAGGGCCCGCCGGAACTTCAGGAGTTTCTGACGCCGCAAGAAGTGGCCGAAATCCTGAGGGTGTCGGTCTATACCGTGCGCCGTTGGATCAAGGAGGGGAACCTGCCCGCCTACAAAGTGGGTCGTAGTTGGCGGATCGAAGAAGAGGAACTGGGACGCTGGTTGGAAGGGCAGCGCCTGGCGGGCAACGCCTGACAAGCGCCGCCTAATGGGCGCCGCGCATTGGGCGCTGCCCATTGGGCGCCGCGCATTGGGCGCCGCCCATAGGGCGCAATCCAGCACCCCCCAGCAGGTGGAGTGGCGGGCATGGGGTATGCGGTGCAGGTCGTGTCCAGCATCGACGAGGTCGACCCTGCGGCCTGGGGCGAGCTGGTCGACGGGCAACCGTGGACCAGCCGGCGCTGGCATCGCTTTGGCGAGGCCGTGCTCGACGATGAACTTGCGGCGTATCTTTTGTTGTGGGACGGGGGAAAGCTGGTGGGCCGGGCCACCTTCTGGCTGCGACGGAAGGAACCTCTGCCCATCACTTCGAGAGCGGCGCGAGCGCTGACCGAGCGCTTGCTTTGGCGCCGGCCTCTTTTTCTTTGCCAGTCTCCTTTGGCCAGTGCATCCGGACTGACATTGCCCAACGAGGGCCGCAGCAAAGCCCTGGCGATCCTGATCCAGGCGGCTCAAGAGCAGGCTCGGCACAAGGGGGCTTCCTTTGTGGCAGCCCCTTATCTGGGACGGGACGAAACGGCTTGGGCTGGGTGGCCCGAATCCTTTGCAGCCGTCCGGGTTCCCGATCCGGGCATGCAGTTGAGGATCCGCTGGTCCGATTTTGACGAGTATGTGGCCGGGTTGCCCAAGTCGGTGCGTAAAGACTATCGCCGTCACCGCAACCGCGCAGCCGACGAGGGCATCTGCACCACCTGTCGACAAATCACCACCGATAGGCCCATTGCCCTGGTAGACGAGGCCCTGGCGTTGATCCGAAATGTGGAAAGGGCCCACAACTCGGCGCCCAACCCACGGGCGCGGGCCGTGTTGGAAAACGCGGCCCGGGTGGAATCCACCTGGCTGGAAGCCCGCCAGGGGGAGCGCTTGGTGGGCTGCGGCCTCTTGTTGGGCGAGGGGTCGGCGCGCGCTCTGGGCCTGTTGGGCCTGGACTATGGGGTGCGCTATGTCTATTTTCAGTTGTTGTACGCGGCCATCCGTTCGGCCATCGAAGAGGGCGTCGAGGTGTTGAGGGGCGGCGGGGGCGCGTACGACATCAAGGGTCGGCTGGGGTTTGAGCTGGAGGGCAACAATCACGTGATGGTGGCTGGCAATGGGCCCCTATTCCAAACGATGGGCCGCTGGCTGGCGCGAGCCGAAGCGCAGCCGCTGGTAGGAGAGAGGGATTGAAGGCATTTCTGACCTTGATGGCGCTGGAGCTGGCTCAGAATGTGCCGTTGATCGGCGGATTCGTGGCGGCCTGGGGCCATTGGCGGGCAGGTCAGTGGGCGGCGGCATTGGGCTGGATGGTGGCCGGCGGTGTGTTGGCGGCGCTGGTCATCTGGGTCACCGAGCCGCAGATCTTTGCCGGGCACCGGGAAAGCCTGCGGGCGGTGGTAGGTAACGCCCTGATTTTCCCCGTGTTGATGGTGTTGTTGGCCCTGTACCTGGCGGCGGGTTGGAGCAGTTGGTCGACCGATCTGCTGGTGGGCGGCGGCCTGGCGGTGTTGCTGGCGGCGGGCCAGGAACTGGCAGCCGGGGAGCGCTTTGGCGCTGTACGAGCGGTGTGGTTGGCCGTGTCGGGCGCGGGGACGCTGTGGCTGTTCCGCCTGTTTTTGGATAGCCATCCGGTGTGGTGTGTGATCGTGGTCAATCTCTGGTTCACGCTAGTGATGGGGCTGTACAAACACTGGCGGCTCTCGGGGACGGCGGCGGAATCCTGATGCTCCCTGCCGGGGGTGCAGGCCGCTCCCGAGGACAGTGCCGTGCGGACACGGGGGCGGCGAGCAAAGAAAAAGCCGATAAATAGATACGGCGAGCAGTAGGCAGGCACAGGGGCAGGAAGCCCATCTGGACGGCGATTACCGGGGGGGGAAGTGAATCGCGTTCTGCCGCGGCTGGACGAATTTTTGGCATGGCCCATGGAGGAGGTGGCGCGCTGCGTGCGAGCGGCGGGCCCCCGTGTGTGCGTCTTTCCCATCAACGGCACCCGGCGCTGGTTCCTGCTCGAGTGTCAGGATCGTCCCGATGCCGCCCTGGGAACTGAGTATGTAAATCGGGCGGCGCGCCGCCACATCGAGCTGTATCGCCTGCTCTTTGAGCATGGGCTGGACACCCTCTTGACCCCCGTATTTGGCCCCGACCTGGTGGCGCGAGGCCCCGACTATATGCAGGTGGCGGCCGAAGGCCTGCGGCGACTGGCCACCCACCCCGATTTCCTCGCTTTTTACGACGAGATGCAGGTGCGGGTCCGCTTCTACGGCGACTATATCCGCTATTTGAAAGGCACGGAAGCCGAGTCCCTGATCGGGCTGTTTGAGGAGGTTTCTGCCAAAACGCGGGACCACGAGCGCTTTCGGCTCTTTTTCGGGTTGTTTGCCCACGATGCGGTCGAGTCGGTGGCCGAATTGACCCTGGAGTACTATCAAGAGCGGGGGCAAGCACCCGACAGGGCGGCATTGATCCAGGCCTACTATGGCGAGCCGGTGGCGCCCGTGGATCTATTCATCGGCTTTGACAAGTTCTGCGCCTTTGACATGCCCTTGTTGGCGACCGGCAACGAGGACCTGTACTTCACCGTCAGCCCTTCTCTCTATCTGAATGAAAAAGGACTGCGGCGCATTCTATACGATCATCTCTACAGCCGCCGGCAGGAAGACCATCAACATGCAGCCATGACCGATCAGGACTGGGAGGCGATGCGGACCTTTTACCGGGCCAACGCCGAGCGGTGCCTGGGGGTGGGCGTGCGGCAGGCCCGTGGCGGCTTTTGGTATCCGTTGCCCGAAGTGGATCTGCCCGATGGATTCTTGGAGATCATCACACCGGATCTGTAGCAAGGGGTTTTCATGGCACTGTGGGAAAAAGCGCACGATCTGTTGCACGAGATTGGGCCGGGGCGGATGATGGCGACGGCCTACGATACGGCTTGGGCCGCGCGGTTGGTGGAGCTGGACGAGCCGATGGGGGTCGAATCGTTAGAGTGGCTTCGGGCCCACCAACTGCCCGATGGGAGTTGGGGCGCGCGGGAGATTCCGTATCATCACGACCGGCTGATCTGCACCCTGGCGGCGATGATCGCCCTGGTGCGCGAGGGGAACGCCCGCGACAAGGCGCGCTGGCAGCGGGCGCAGGCGGCGCTGGTCGGGATGACGGGCCGGTTGGGCTCAGACCCGGCAGGTGAGACCATTGGCTATGAGATGATTGTGCCCACGCTGATGGCCGAGGCCGAGTCGTTGGGAATTGCCTCGGACGGGAACGATGCCCACCTGGCGCAACTGCGGCGCTGGCGGCAGGCCAAGCTGGCAGCCTTGCCTCAGGGCACCATCAGCCGCCACGTGACGGTGGCCTTTTCGTCCGAGATGGCGGGGGTCGATGGGTTGGGGCTGCTGGATTTGCCGAACCTGCAAGAGGGGAACGGCTCGGTGGGGCACAGCCCTTCGGCAACGGCCTACTTTGCGCTGTATGCCCGGCCCGGCGATGGGACAGCTCTGGAGTATTTGCGCCGCTCGGCTGTGAGCGGAGGTATGCCCAACGTGGCGCCCATCGATGTGTTCGAACAGGCCTGGACGCTGTGGAATCTGGACCTGGCGGGTGTGTTGGATGCCAAGGCGAGAGAGCTCTCGCAGGGCCACGTGGCGCTTTTGACCGAGAACTGGCAGCCGGGACGGGGCATCGGCTTTGCCAGCGGCTATACGCCCAACGACAGCGACGTGACCAGCGTGGTGTACGAGGTGCTGCATCGCTTGGGCAAGGCGGTGGATATCGAGGCCGTCCAGAGTTTCGAAGAGGACGAGTATTATCGCTGTTATCATTTGGAGGCAAACCCATCGGTGAGCGCCAACGTCCATGTGTTGAGCGCGCTGCGCGAGGCCGGCTTTGGCCCCGATCACCCGTCGGTGACCAAGGTGACCCGCTTTTTGGAGCGAACGCAGCCAGCCTGGCCCTTCTGGTTCGACAAGTGGCATGCTTCGCCCTACTATCCAACGGCCCACGCCATTATCGCCTGCGCCGGCTATCAGGAAGGGCTGGCAGCTCAGGCCGTAGAATGGATCCTACACACCCAGAAGCAGGATGGCTCGTGGGGCTTTTACTTGCCCACGGCCGAAGAGACCGCCTATTGCCTGCAAAGCCTGGTGATCTGGAAGCGGTGGGGACATCGGGTGCCCTCAGATGCGATCCGGCGCGGAGCGGCCTGGCTTGCCGAGCGGAGCGACGGGCCCTATCCACCCCTTTGGATTGGAAAATGCCTGTATTGCCCCGAGTTGGTCGTGCGGTCTGCAGTGCTGAGTGCGTTGATCTTGGCAGAAGAGGAGTAAGAACGCATGGCGATTGTTCGTGAGTTGCTGGTAGTACCCACGTCGGATCCCGACGACGAGCGCCGGGCGCGGCTGTTGACCATTGTCCTGATGGGCATGACGGTGCTGATTGTGTCGGCCATCGCAGCGACGCTGATGACCGGCTGGATGGGCCTGCTGACTCGGGAGCAGCAGATCCCTCTGCTGGCGGGTACGCTGATCGGCCTGATAGGCATTGTGGCCATCTATTGGCTGAACCGCTCTCTGCCAGTTTGGGTAGCCAGCTCGCTGTTCATCCTGCTCATCGTGGTCATCCCAATCCTGATCGAGGAACCTCACGAGTTGGTGAACGGGCGAAGCCTGTTTGTGTTTTCGATTCCCATTCTGCTGGCCAGTGTCTTGTTGCGGCCCCATGCCAGCTTTTTTGCGGCCGGGCTGATCGCGGTGCTGCTCAGTGTGCTTTCCTTTCAAGTGGGCATCTTTCCCAATTTGATTGCGATCCTGGGGTTTTTCGCCATCGCGCTGGTTTCGTGGCTGGCGGCGCGCAACCTGGAGGAGGCGTTGCGCGATCTGCGCCGGGCCAATCTCGAGCTGGACAAGCGGGTGGATGAGCGCACCCACGACCTGGTCGAAGCGCTGGCCCGCGAACACGGTGAGGCGGCCAAGAATCAGGCCATTTTGCAGGGTATTGGCGATGGGGTCATCGTGTTCCAGGTGGACGGCCAGGCCGCGCTGGCCAATCCCGCCATTGGCCGCATCCTGGACCGGCCTGTTGATACGATCCTGGGCCGAGGGATCGAGGAGTTGATGCGCGATGAAGTGTCGCCCCAAGATCAGGAGATGTTGGTGGGGTTGCTGCAGGAGATGGAGCAAGACCGCTCCAGCGTTCAGTTCAAATGGGGGAAAAAGACGCTGTCGGTGAGCTTTGCGCCGGTTCGAGCCAACGGAGGCCAGGTGACCGGCACCGTGGCGGTGTTCCGCGACTATACTCACGAAGCCGAGGTGGACCGCTTAAAGAGCGACTTTGTGTCGATTGTATCTCACGAGCTGCGCACACCGCTGACGTCGATCAAGGGCTATCTGGACCTGTTGCTGATGGGAGCGTCGGGCGAGTTCAACAAGCAGCAGCAGAGCTTTTTGCAGATTGCCAAGGACAATGCCGAGCGGTTGCATGAGCTGGTGAGCGATCTACTGGATCTGTCGCGGCTCGATTCGGGACGGATCGAGCTGGACGTCCAGGTAGTGTCGCTGGCGACCTTGGTGGAGCGGGTGGCCACTCACCTGAAAAAAGAGTATGAGGATCGGGGCTTGAACCTGAAGGTGGAGCTGCCCGAGAATCTGCCCGAGGTCTTTGCCGATTCGCGGCGTGTGGAACAGATTTTGACCAATCTGCTTTCCAATGCCTGTAAATATACCCAGGAGGG
>CAYVLO010000084.1:0-10191 GCA_964452125.1 uncultured Anaerolineaceae bacterium
ATGCAGGTTGCCCCGCAGACCATGGTATTGGCGTTCTCCCATTTGCACGGTGTAGGTCATCGTCATCTCTCCTCGGTTGCGGCTCTTATTATAGCACAGCCCTGCTTTGAGCACAACGCTGATGGGTCCCATATTTGCCTTTTCGGGCATTTGCCTTACAATGGCGAGAGGATTTTCGATCCTTTTTCCAGAAAGACCCGCCTGTAGGGGACGTCTAACCCTTGCTGGTGCACTGTGGCAGAATCCGGTTCGGGAGGTTTCTCTGTTGATTACCGAAGCAGCCGTACGTAAAGCATTGGAAGGGGTCATGGACCCCGAGTTGCACCGCAGCCTGATCGACTTGGGCATGGTGCGTGAGGTAAGCGTGGAAGGCGGGCAGGTCCAGGTCACGCTGGCCCTGACGACGATGGGCTGCCCTCTCAAGGGGCAGATATCAGCCGACGTGGAGAACGCCGTCCGCGCCTTGGAAGGTGTCCAAGAGGTCGCGGTGCTTTTGACCGAAATGACGGCCGAGGAGAAAAAGCGGGCGGGCATTGGCGTGCCCGGGCCCGAAAAGGGGGCGGCCGAAGACCTGAACGATATCCGCCATGTAATTGCCGTGATGAGCGGCAAGGGGGGCGTGGGCAAGTCGTTGGTGAGCGGCCTGTTGGCTGTGACCTTGAGAAACAAGGGCTACCGCGTGGGTGTGTTGGATGCCGACATCACCGGGCCGAGCATCCCCAAGATGTTTCTGCCCAATGGCGCCCGGCTGGGAGTGAGTCCCCTGGGCCCTGTGCCGCCGGAGAGCAAGACGGGCGTCAAAATCATGTCCATCAACCTGCTCCTGGACCAGGAGGATATGGCCGTCATCTGGCGCGGCCCCCTGGTCGCCGGAGCCATCAAGCAGTTCTGGGGCGATATCTACTGGGGCGCCCTGGATTATCTGATCGTGGACCTGCCGCCGGGCACGTCGGACGCTGCGCTCACGGTGCTCCAATCGCTGCCCATTTCGGGTATTGTGTTGGTCAGCTCGCCGCAGAACCTGGCGGGTATGGTGGTTCGCAAGGCGGCGAACATGGTCGAGCAGATGCAGGCGCCCATGTTGGGCCTGATCGAGAACATGAGCTACTTTGAATGCCCTGACACCGGCAAGCGGTACGAGGTCTTTGGGCCCAGCCATGCAGAGCAGACGGCCAAGAGCATCGGCATCCCCTTCCTGGGCAGCCTGCCTATCGATCCCGAAATTGCTCGCCTGTGCGACGCCGGGCGCGTCGAAGAGGTGCCGACCGAGGTCTTTGAGCCGATAGCCCAGGCGTTGGTCGAACGTGCGCCCGAAGTCAAGTGCATGGCGCTCTAGCAGGCTTGAGCGATGTCTGAAGTGCACCCGACTGTCGATTCCTGGGACGACCCGCCGGTCGCCCTGCCGCCTGTGATCTCGTACCGGCCCATTGGCGTCATCCACAGCCCCTTTTCATGCGTGGAGAATGTGCCCATCCAGCCCGTGGCGGCGGTGGGCGTTCGCGGCGTCGTCGAGGTGTGGCCCGAGTTTGCAGCGGGCCTGCAAGATCTGGACGGCTTTTCGCACGTCGTGTTGCTCTACCACTTTCATTGTGTGACCCAAACCCGGCTGACCGTGATCCCCTTCATGGACCGGGAGCCGCGGGGGGTGTTTGCCACCCGGGCGCCGGTGCGGCCCAATCCCATCGGCTTGTCGGTGGTCCGCCTGCTGAGTGTGGAGGACAACCGGTTGCACGTGGAGGGCCTGGATGTGGTGGATGGGACGCCGCTGTTGGACATCAAGCCTTACGCGCCCGAATTCGACCACCATCCCGCCGAGCGGATCGGCTGGCTGGAAGGGGCCCGAGGGCAGGTCAAGAATACCCGGTCGGACGATCGCTTTGTGTCCTAACGATCGGCCTGGGGCGAGCGCCCCACTGGCGGCACGGGGGCGTTTCGCTGGCGAGGGGCAATAGTTCTGATGACATTTCGTTCAAATCGTCTGGGGTGGATAATCGGGGGCGTGGTGGCGGTGGCCATCTTTGTGCTGTTGGCTGCCATCAGTAGCCGTTCGACCCCCGGATCTACCCCCTCCGAACTGGCCGCTGGCGAAAGCGAAACCCTGCGGGCCCAGGTGGCCCAAGTTCTGGAGCAGGGCATGGTCGAGCAGGGCGGGTTTGAGCAGCCCTATCAAATCCTCCGTCTGCGCATCACCGAAGGCCCGGCCCGGGGGCAGGAGGTGACGGTTGAGCATGGCTTCTTGGGCTTTACCAACGAAAGCCGAATGTTTCGCTCGGGTGATAGGGTACTGCTGGATCACACCCGCACCGTCGATGGCGGTGACTTTTACTTGATCACCGATTTTGTTCGCACCGGGCCGTTGGTTTGGCTCACTCTCTTTTTTGTGGCAGCCACCATCCTCCTGAGCGGCTGGCAAGGCGCCCGCTCCATCCTGGGCATGGGCATCAGCCTGGTGATCATTGTTGCCTTTATCGTGCCCCAGATCCTCAACGGCGGGAACCCAGTGACCACGGCCATCGTTGGCTCGGTGGTGATGATGGGTATCAGCCTCTACCTGGTCTATGGCTGGAAGGCCAAGACCCATGTGGCCGTCGCCGGGCTGTTCGCCAGCCTGGTTTTTGCCGGGTTGCTGGCCGTCTGGTTCGTGGGCTGGGCCCGGCTCTCGGGCTTTGGCTCGGAGGAGGCATCCTTCTTGCAGGTGGCTGGGGTGCAACTGGACCCACGCGGCCTGCTGTTGGCGGGCATCATCATCGGTTCGTTGGGCGCGCTGGATGACATTGCCGTCGGCCAATCCTCGGCCATCTTTGAGTTGAGCAAGGCCAACCCCGACCTGACCGGGCGCCAACTGTTCCAGCACGGCATGGTCATCGGGCGGGATCACATCGCGGCGATGGTTAACACTTTGCTGCTGGCCTACGTGGGTGCGGCCTTGCCTTATCTGCTCATGTTTTCGGTCTATACCGAACCACTGGGCATGACCCTCAACCGGGAGATCATCGCCGAAGAGATCGTGCGCACCCTGGTGGGCAGCCTGGGCTTGCTGGCTGGGGTACCCTTTACCAGCTTGATCGCGGCCCTGACGGCCCAGTACCGGGGCGGTCGGAAAAAGGACTCGGTCCAGCCGTCTGGATCTTGACCTGGCTGCGGGCGAAAAAGAGGCGGCGGACGGAATCCGCCGCTTTTTCGCGCTCAGGCGTCGCTTTCGGGGTTTTCCTCTTCGGGAACCGGCACCCACTGGGGCAGCGGCCAGAAGGGATGGCCGGGGTTGAAATAGTTGTAGAGCATGTTGCTCACGTCGCGGTACAGCGGTTGGTTGATCCCCCAGTTTATCCAGGGGGTGTCCTGCCAGATGTAAAAGCTGACCAGAAAGGTGGTCTCAGGGCCGTACACGATGCCCACCTCGGCCCTGGTGTCGCCCCAGGGCACGTCGTATCCCGAGAACCCGTGCTTGTGGGCCAGCTTGACCTCGTCGGGGATGCCCGCACCCAGCATGTTGCGCAGATCGTTGGCCGCCATGATGTCGATCATTTCCTCGCACACCGCCGGCGAAAAGACATTGGGGTAAGCATCGCGCAACGGCCCCTTCCCTTGAGTGCCGTCGTAGATCATCTCCACCAGGTGGGCCATCTCGCGGGGGGTGGCCCTCACGCAGCGGTCGTAGCGGGGTGTGGGGTTCTGCACAAACCACAGCCCCGACGCGGCTGCTCGGGCCCAGGCATTCTCATCGGAACCGGCATCCACAATGCGAAAGGGGGCGCACAGGTAAAAGTTCGAGAGGCCCAGGCGGCGCATGGTGTCGGTAACCCTGCCTGCGCCAGCGGTCGCTGTGCCACCGACCGCCTCCATCAGCCGGTTGGCGCAGGGGTTGCACGACTCGCTGCCCAGCATGTCGTACAACTCCTGCCTGGTTTGTTCGTCGATCTCGCCCTGGTAGTAGCGATAAACCTCGACCATGATCCCGATCTTGACCAGGCTCATACCCGACAGGACATAATCCATGTTGGATTCGTATAGTACCTCGTCCCGGTTCAAATTCTTGATCAGGATGCTGGTCACACCGGGAAATTCGGCCAGGCGGGCCTTTAGCGGCGGAATCAGGAGAGAGGGCGTGATGGGCGGCGGGGACACCAGCTCGGGCTCGAAGGTGATCGGCTCGGTGGCGCCTGCCCCCAGCGCCTTTTGCACCCGCTCGATGGCCGATTCCAGGTCAAAGCGGTAGCCGGGCTGGCCCGGATCGAAAAAGAAGCCGGTGGTGGAGGTCAGGGGACCGGTGTAGCTGGCAAAGTGGGGAAAGGTCCAGGTCAGCTCGCCGGTGTAACTGACCGTGGGCGTGCCAGCAATGCCCCCGGTCGTGCTCAGGGGCAGGGTGGCGGTATAGTAGCTGGGCGATGTGGGCGGCCGTTCCATGACTGGCACCAACGTGCTCAGCATCGACTCGATGCGGGCCGGGCTCTGATCGGGCTCTACCGTCTGGACCGGCAGGTCGACCGTCCTCTGTCCGGGATGGGGCGCCCGCTCGTTGATCAATCGGGCGGCGGTGTTCACATCCAGCTGGCTGCCCGGGCGGCCCGGCAGAAAGGCCAACCCCTCAATATCCATCATCGGTTCGATGGCTTTCTGGTCGTACGCCTCGGCGATGCGGCCCAGCGCCTGGCTCGCGGCCGACTCGTCGAAGGTCAGGCGAAAGGGAATTTCCAACTCGAGGGGGATCGCCTCCCCTTGGATCCACTGCTTGAACCCCTCCCAATAGTCGTACTGGTGGCTGGCGGCCATGGCCTCGGCGACCATCTCGTCCACCGGAATGTGGAGCCTCAGATCGTCGGCCGGCGAGAGGCTGGTTACCTCGTCCTGATAGGTGAGGCGGAAATCCTGATAGTAGGGCTTGGCCACCCAATCCTCGATCTTGGCCTGGGCTTCCTGGGGGCTCATCCAACCCACATCCACGCCAGCAATGGTGACGCCGCGTTGGACAAGAGTTCGATAGGTGTCGTACTCGCCCCGCACCTTCTGGTACTGGACCCAACCGACGATGGAACCTATCAGCAGCGCCAGTCCGAGGACGATCAGCGCCGCCCGTTTTCCCGTTATCGCAGTACCTTCTCGATCCATTCTCGCGCCTCGATTGGCCGCAGGAACTGGCCTGCATAGTGATCGCCGATCCACAGCTCCAGATGCAGGTGGACGTCGTAGGTCTGGCTGCTGACCGAGCCGGGCGTGCCCGAATTGCCTACCGTGGCAATGACCTGCCCCTGGGTTACGATGCTGCCTTCCTCGATGCCTGGGGCGATGCTGCCCAGGTGGGCGTAGTGGGACACCAGGCCATTGCCGTGGTCGATCCACACCTGCCGGCCCCGATAGCCATCGAGCACATCGTCGGGCGTGTAGCCCATCTCCAGGCAGCGTTGGTCCCAGGCGGCCGCTTGAGCTGCCGTCAGGGGCTGATAGTCCAGCAGGGCCCGGATGACCACGCCATCGGCTACGGCGTGCACTTTGGTCTGACGGTTGACGGTCACGCCCACGGTGTGGCCGTAGAAATCGAGCCCTTCGTGCACCCCCAGCCGATAGTGGCGGGGAGCGCCCGGCGTCTGAAAATCGCGGCTGGTGATTCGCGCGCCTTCGATGGGTACCTGGAGCCCTCGCAGGCTTTCCAGCAGGTCCGTGTTGTGGGGCTGGGGGCCTTCCAGGCGAGGCCCGCCGGTCACCGTGGCGGCCTGCTCCGGTTCGCCCACAAAGTAGAGCGTGTCGCGCCCGGCTAGCAACAGCCGCCCGCCCGCCGGGTCAGCCCATAAAGCGCTGACGTCCCGACGATCGGGGAATTGGTACAATGCCTGCACATTGCCGCTTTCTGAGTCCAGGGCCAGCAGCCGGCGACCGGCCCGGTCTAGCACGTACACAACTTCCTCGGTGGCGACCGCCTGACGGGGGTGCATCAGTGTCACGTTGGGTGAAAACGCGGCATCTCCCCTGCCATCGACATAGCGCCAGAGTTGGGCCAGGGGGCTGTTCATCTGCCGGGTGAGCACATAGATGCTGCTCTCGTGCGCGCTCACATCCACGTCGCGGCCCTGGGGCAGCTCAATCCAGGCCGAACCCTTTTGTCCTGCCGGAAAACGCCACACCTGTTCGTGGGTGGTCTCCAGCAGATAGCCGGTCCCTTGGGCGCCGGCCAGAGCGACATAATAATGGTCGTAGGTGTTGCCTGCCGGCCGATCGTAGCGTTCCATCGACCAGACACCAGCGGAGGGCTCGTAGCGATAGACGTCTCCGGCGCGGTCCAACGCGAGCAGCGAATCACCGTCGCTGGCCAGATCCAGCGGCTCGAGCACGCGCACACCCTCTACGCTGTCCCCGGGCGAAAGGAGCAGTTGGGGGGGCGATGCCTTGTGTAGGGGCAAGGCCAACACCCTACCGCCATCAAGGAGATAGGCCACATCGCCCACCACTTCGAGAGCCAGGGGGTGAAGAAAGCTGTTTTCCTCATAGCGCCATTGACCCACGTGCTCGCCATCCAGCCAGATGTACTCCGCCCCGGTTTCGGCGGCCTCGGCGGCGATGATATCCCGCGCCTGGGAGAGCAAGGCACGTACCCCATCCCGGTTGCGCTCGAATTCGGTCGCCTCGTGGTCGGTCAGTTCCAGGGTCACAACCGCCACCCCTTCGCCCGCCAGGTAGTCGGCCATGTCGCCGGTGATGGGATACCCACTCCAGCCCTCCTCAGGAACCGGATAGCCGGTGCTTTGGGATAGGACCTGGGCCAGGCGCGCCGTGGGCAGGTGGCGTTGACAGGTATCGACGTAGATGGCCTCGGCGGCGCTGTGGTAAAAGACAGCGATCCAGGCATCGTCCATGAAATCGCGCAGGGCCTGGGTTTCGGGCTCGGAGAAGGGATAAGCACCTCCAGCGCCCCGATGAGTGCCTTCGTGGCCTATCGTATCGGGCGACCAGTCGTTGCCCCCACAGCCGTCCAGATCGGTGTCGGCGTTGCGATTGAGGTCCACATCGCGGGCGTTCCAGCGATGGCCGGTTGCCAGACCGTCGGGATTGGCGGCAGGCACCAACCAGAGGCTGATCTCGGGCGGTACCTCGTCTGGATGGGCCTCAAAGTGGGCCAGCAGTTCGTTCACCAGGGTGTAGGTGTTGGCCTCGTAGGCGCCGTGAATGGCGCCCACCAGCACGACCTTGGTCAGACCCTGGCCGATGCGGTGGGCTGTGATGGGGCGACCTTCGACTGAAAAGCCGATGGTTACTTCTGTGCTCGCCGACGGGGTCGGCGATGGAAGAGGAGTGAGCGTTTCGGGTAGGCTGCTGACGATAGCTGATGGTTGCGGCGTCGCTGTGGGTGGGAGAGTGGGAGTGGGTGGCAGGGCGGTGGGGCTGGCCTGGACCGTGACCGTCGCTGATAGCGTAGCACTGCCCTCAACCCGAGCCAGAGAACCCGGCGCGGCGACGGTCATGCTGCCGGTGGCGATGAGGGCAGCGAGCAGGGCTATCACAAAACCCAGCAGCAGGCCAGAGGCGCGATCGTTCATGGCGTGAGTATCCGGATTCGCTGCCGGAAGTATTCCTCCTGGAGGGGGATCAGGTCGGCGGTGGTGAATTCTTGGACCAACAGGAAAAAGTCCTGGGAACTGGCCATCTGGTACGAAAAGCGACGCACATACTCGTTCATGAAAGCGAAAAAGGCCGGATCGCCCATTGTGGCCCTCAGATCGCGCATGAATTGGGCGCCGCGACGGTAGACGGCGTCCATGTAGCTGCGGTTGTCGCGGAATTCATAGATCGAGGCGTCGATCTTGCCTGTGGGCAGCCACTGATCTACTGCGTAGAACCACCACCACTCGGTGTCTTCGGGCAGGTAGCGTTCGTAATAGAGAAGGGAGCTGTACTCAGCCGGGGCTTCATCAAGCCAGGGCTGGATCACCTGGTCGTTGCCCACCAGGCTGTACAGCCATTGGTGGGCCGCCTCATGGGCGGCCAGTGCGATCAGCGGGGAGCGGGTCGTCCCGTCATAGTTCTCGTAAAAGGCCGAACCCAGGAAGGTCATGCCGGTAAACTCCATCCCGCCGGCAAACTCGGTCTCAGCCACGCGATAGTCGGTCATTGGATAAGCGCCATACAGCTCGCTGAAGAGCTGGATGGCCTGGGCAGCCGTCTCCAAAGCTACCTCGCCCGCGTCCTGATGGGTTGGGAAAAAGTACGAATGGACGGTCGTGTTGCCGACCTGAGTGGTGGCTACCTGGTATTGATCGCTGGCGGCAAAGGCAAAGGAACGGGCCTTTTCGGCCACGAAATGCCAGCGATTGCCGTCGCGACTTTCCTCCCCCGTCCCGGCGATGATTACCTCGTGGGTGGTGGTGATCGTCACTTCATAGTCGGCCACCTCTGTGACGTAGGGGTCGCCCACAGGGAAATAGGTCAGCCCATACCAACCTTTGTCGGCGCGATAGGGCGCCATGACCGGATACCAGTTGCCCAAGCTGACAGTGCGCTTGCTGTAGCCAAAGCCACCGCCGCTGAACTCTTCGGCCGGGTTGATCTGGGGAAGGTTCAGCGTGTAATCCAGGAACAAGGACACGTGCTCGTTGGGCTTGAGCGGGCGCGGCAGGGTCACTTGCAAACGTAAATCGAGAAGATCGGATTCGGGCTGAATCACCTCGCCATCCATGTCTATGCGGAGGCTGTTCAGGGTAAAGGTCCTGCGGCTGTGGTTGGGGTGGACGTTCAGGATCAGGTTGGGCAACGTTTGACTGGTGACGTTGGTATAGTCCACCCGTTGCTGCACATCGAGCATGTGCTCCGGGTAGTTGAGTCGGACGTCGAGCTTGTACGCGGTGCCTTCCACAGCCGGGACGGGGGTGACCGTTGGTGTGGGTTGGGGGGCCAGGGTGGGGATCACCATAGCTCCTGTGTTGTGATCTCGTTGGTACACCGAAAAGGCCGCCAGGGCCACCAAGAGCACGATGGCCAAGCCCAACAGGATGTCGCCGCCAAAAAGCGAGCGGTTTCCGTCTTTGGGCGCGGGGACGGGTGTGATGGCCGATGGAGGCGTCCGGCGCTTGCCGCGCATTTGATCGTATAGCTCGGCAAGGACATCGGCATCCAGGCCGAGGAAAAGGGCATAGTTCCGCAAAAAGCCCTTGCCATGGACGTCACTGCTGAAAACATCCAGCGTCTCGTTTTCCAGCGCTTCCAGATAATTGCGCGGGATCCGGACCTCCTGCTCTACATCAGACAGGGTCAGTTGTCTTGCTTCACGCGCAGCCTTGAGCTGCTGTCCCAGGGTTTCCATAGACTTGTTCCACTACTCGCGCGATCAGAGTTCATGCTCCGGCGGGCAACTACCCGCGGCGCCTATTATACCAGCTTTCCCATCGAATGACAATGGAGCTGCAACCTAAAGATCGGCTCAGATCGTTACCTTTGGGGTGTGTTTGACGCCCCGCGCACCGTGTGGTAGAATTCCTTCCAAGGGGGCGTACAGGTCATCGCTCCAACCGGGTTCCCATGCCTCACCATGAGGCCCCAGGATAGGGTATCGATCGTGACCGAATTGAGAACAGGCGTTGTCCTTCAAGCCCGCAGCGGCCGGCATCGGGTGCAAGACGGTGATCAGACGGTCTTTTGTTCGATCCGCGGCAAGCTCAAGCGGGACCGGCTACTCACCGATCTGGTTGCCACGGGTGACATCGTTCGCTGGCTGTCCACCCGCCCGGGACGAGGGGTCATCGAAGAGGTGTTGCCGCGCACGACCCAGCTCAGCCGGTTGCAACCCGGACCGGGCCGGGTCCCGGTGGAAGATGTGATCGTGGCCAATCCCGACCAGGCCCTCTTTATCTTTGCTGTGAAGGACCCCACTCCTCACCTGCGCCTGCTGGACCGGCTTCTGGTGATCGCCGAGAACAACGATCTGCCAGCCATTCTCTGTGTCAACAAGGTGGACCTCCTGGACGAGCGGTCGGATGCCCACGAATTGTTTGGGGTGTACGAGGAGATCGGCTATCCTGTGCTCTACACCAGCGTTGAGACGGGGGAGGGGGTAGACCGGCTGCGTGAGGTTCTGCATGGCAAGCTGAGCGTCCTCTCAGGTCCCTCGGGGGTGGGCAAGAGCAGCCTTCTCAACGCTGTGCAGCCCGATCTGGGCCTGGCTACCCGCCATATCAGCGAGGCGACGGGCAAAGGACGCCACACGACGGT
>CAYVLO010000085.1:0-10186 GCA_964452125.1 uncultured Anaerolineaceae bacterium
CGACTAAAGCGGCAAAAGAAACGGACTCAATGCCCAGTTGGGTAAAAGAAAGCTGGGGGATGCCTCCCTCCAATCGCCATCTCCGCGCCACCTCGTCGCGCACCGGCGGCTCGGCTAGTTGTTCCTTGACCTCGAACTGAACCTCATACAAATCGTAATAAAAGTCCAACAAGTCAGCCAACTCTGGGCGGCTTTCGCGGGCTGCGGTTAGCGCCCGTAAAACCTGCAGGTCATTGTCCCTCATCGCTCATCTGCCTTTCTGCATGCCACAAACCAGCGGGCCCAGGGAGCGCGCTCTCTCAGGCCCGCCGGCTCACCTCACGTCTGACCTATCAGCATCCTAATGCTGTTCGCCCTTGGCCTGTCGTTCCTCATACATCTGCTTGGCGCGCTTTTCTCCATAATACCACATGGCATGGTGTTCGCGTGCATACGATTCGGAAACGACACCATAGCGCATGCTCACCAGACTCTGCCACATCATGGGGTGAACCACTGCCAGATAAAAGTGGATTATGAACATGGCAAAAGTCACGATGAACATCAGATCGTGAATGACGACCATCCACTGGAACAACGTGGCCGATATCACACCTTTCAAGAACCACATGGACAGGCCTGTGATGCCAAAAGTTATCGTGCCTAGCACCATCACCAGGGCCGTCAGCCGCTCGCCCGTGTTAAAGCGGGGTTGAGGCGGCATGTTGCCGTGGCGCCCCAGCACATAGTAGGGAAAGGCATTCTTGAGCCACAACAGATCGTATTTGCCAAAGCTCAAGAATTCACGCAGGTTCATCAACATCCGCCGCGGTTGCAGCAAGGTGTAGATGATGGGCACCCCACCAAAGAACACTGCCGCCACCCGATGGATCAGCCGGATTTGGGCTCCGGCGGCGCCTTGGGCCAGGGGCTCCAACCAGGGAGCAAACAGCACAAAGCCCGTCAGCGCCAGCGGCAAGAAGGTAGCCGTATGCACCCAGTGCAACAGCCGCTCCAGCGTCGTATATTTCGGGATCCAACGGATGGAGATGCTCGAGTCTGTACCTCTTAGCTGGACGCTCATTCTACTTCCTCCATCACCACATTGCGCCGCGCGACAAAGAACGCCCCCAGCGCGCCCACGATGACCGCGCCAAAGGCGATCTGTCCCACCGGCTGCAGGATCTTTTGCCACACCGTACCCAATGCCGGATAGCGCGGATTCTCGGGCAAGCCATACTCTGACGCAGGCGCGGTCAGTACATAGATCCGTCCCAACCCACCCAGCTCGGTTTTGCCATAGACCCGCGCTTCGGGAAAGCCCAACTTGGCCTTGAGTTCCGACACCCGCAATTCGGCCTTGGCCACCATCGCGTCGCGAGGGCCCCATTCCAGCGCTGCCGCGGGACAGGTTTTGACGCAGGCTGGCGTCAGGCCATTGACCGTGCGGTCCTGGCAAAAGACGCACTTGCTGCTTTTGGCCTCACCCGTAACCGAGTTGATGATCTCCAACTTGGGGATTCCAAAGGGGCAGAACTGGCTGCAATAGCCACAGCCATTGCACAGATCCCGCTCAAAGGTGACGATGCCATAGGGCCCGTGCTTCAGGGCGCCGGTGGGGCACACGTCAACACAGGCAGCATCGGTGCAGTGCATACACCCTTCTTTCAAGAACAGCCACTGGAATCGGTCGGGGTTGTCGTACTCGGAAAACTTGATGCGCGTCCAGGTCTGCGGGTCCAGCGACAGGGGGTTTTCGTAGCTGCCGGTGTTTTTCGTCTCGCGAACGCCCGGCACAAACCCCTGGAGGTCATTCCATTGCTTGCAGGCCACCTGGCAGCCCCGGCACCCCATACACTTGGAGGCATCGATATACATTGCGTATCGTTCAGTCATGGCCCACCCCCTACGCTTTCTCCACGTTCACAAGGAACGCTTTGTATTCGGGGATCGTGGTATTCGCATCTCCCACGTGCGGCGTCAGATGGTTGGCCGTGTCCCCTTTGCCCAGGGCCTCGTCTGGTCCGCCGCCTCCCCAGCCAAAGTGCCAGGGCATACCCACCTGATGCACCGTCTTGCCGTTGACCGTGAAAGGCTGGAAGCGCTTGGTGACAATGGCCACCGCCTCGATGGCCCCCCGCGCCGAAGTGACCTTTAACCTGTCGCCGGCTTTGATCCCTTTTTCTGCGGCCAACTGCTCGCTCATTTCCACAAACATCTCGGGCTGAGCCTCAACCAGCCACTCCAGCCAGCGCGACATACCGCCGGCCTGCCAGTGCTCCACCACGCGGTAGGTGGTGGCTACAATGGGGAATTTGGCGGGATCGCCATAGGTGTTGCCCACGTCCTCGCCCTCTTTTGTCCGCCACACCTTGACGCAGGGGTTGATATTCCGCTCAGGATAAAAGGCGTTGGTTGTGGGCGATTCCACCGGTTCATAGTGGGTGGGGAAAGGTCCTTCGACCATGGCCGCAAACAACCCACCCTTGCCATCTCTTTGCATGATGAACGGATCGTTAAAGCCGGGCTGATCGGGCCCTTTGGTCACGACAAAATCGGGCACATCGTAGCCGGTCCACTTGGCGCCGTCCCACCAGATCAGCTCGCGGCCGCCCGGCCAGGGGTTGCCCTTGGAGTCGGCGGAAGCCCGGTTGTAGATGATGCGCCGGTTCAAAGGCCAGGAATAGGCATAGTAAGGATAGATGCCCAGACCACCTGGGTCCTTTTGGCCGCGTCGCTTGGAGGCAGGCAGGGTGTTGCCCTCGCCATCCGACATGGGGTAATAGTAACCCACATAGATCCAGTTGCCGCAGGCCGTCTTGCCGTCGGCTTGAAGGTGACCAAAGGTCTTGAGCATGTCGCCCTTTTTGGCCAGGACGTTGCCATCGGCATCCAGTACATCCTCCACGGCCACGCCGTTAACCTCGACCGCCACCTTTTCGATGTCGACCATCTCGCCGATCACCGGGTGCACCGGTCCCCCGCCATACTCCCACGCGAGGTGCTTGATCGGATCGGCATAGGGGCCCGGGTCTTGCTCGTACATCTCTTTGAGCTTGCGCCCGATGAGGTAGATGATGTCGTGGTCGGGCAGGGCTTCACCCACAGCCTCGGCCACTTTGGGCCGCCACTGGATGAGCCGACCGCTGGTGTCGATGCTGCCTTCCTTTTCCATGGCATCGGCTGCCGGCAAGACAAACATCTCGGTCTTGATCTTGAGGGGGTCTTTGCCCGGCTCGCGCCAGAAACCCACCGTCTCGGTCTGAAAGATCTCCTGGATGACGATCCAATCGAGCTGTTCCAGGGCTTCTTTTTCGAAGCGGGCGTTGGGACCGCCCACAGCCGGGTTCTGGCCTAACAGCCAGGCTCCTTTGATCGTGCCGGCGTGCATAGCCTCAAAGAGAGAGATCCAGTAGTGGTTGCCCGCGCTCTCCACTTTGGGCAGATAGTCATAGGCAAAGTCGTTCTCAGCCGTGGCATGCTCGCCCCACCAGGCCTTGAGAAGGCTGACCAAGAACTTGGGCTTGTTGCTCCAGTAACTGGTTTTGGGCGTCTCCACGTCGATGTAGGCTTGTAGGTTGGGATGGTCACCGGCCCGTGGCACGGCCATGTAGCCCGGGATCAGGTGGGCCAACAGGGCAAAGTCGGTGGAACCTTGCACGTTGCTCTCGCCGCGCAGGGCATTCACCCCACCACCCGGTCGCCCGATGTTGCCCAGCAGCAACTGGACCATGGCCATACAGCGCACATTCTGCGAGCCGACCGTATGCTGGGTCTGACCCATCGCGTACATGATCGTGCCCGTCTTGTCCGGCTGGCCCGTGGCGGCATAGGCTGCATAGACCTCTTCCAGCTTGGCCTTGGAGCAACCCATCACGCCGGCGACCATATCCAGGTCATAGCGTTGATAGTGCTTCTTCAGGAGCTGAAACACGCAGTTGGGATCTTGCAGCGTCTCGTCGCGCAGGGCGTTGCCGTCGGCATCGGTTTGGTACGACCAGGTTTTCCGATCGTAGCTGCCATAACCGTCGCCATCGTCGTCCATAAAGCCCGAGAACAGACCCAGATCACCGTCCTCGGTGTCCTCAAAGTCGGCGTTGATCAGGGTGGCGGCGTTGGTAAAGTGGACGACATACTCTTCGTGATACAGATTGTTATCGATGACGTACTTCATCAGGCCGCCCCAGAAGGCGATATCGGTGCCGCTGCGCAGAGGCAGGTAGATATCGGCTTTGGCGGCGCTACGGGTAAAGCGAGGGTCGACGACGATCAACTTGGCGCCCCGCTCGTCGCGGGCCTTGTTGATCCAGGTCATCGACGCCGGATGGTTCTCGGCGGCATTGGAACCGGCGATCAAGATCGCGTCCGAGTTTTTGAGATCGACCCAGTGATTGGTCATTGCACCACGGCCAAATGAGGGGCCCAGACCGGCCACCGTGGCCGAGTGTCATATGCGCGCCTGGTGTTCGAGATACACCAGGCCCAGCGCCCTGGCCAGTTTGGAGGCCAGGTAGCACTCTTCGTTGTTGTTGGCCGCGCCCCCCATAAAGGCGATGGCCTGGGTGCGGTTGACCGTCACTCCCTTTTCATTGGTCTGCTCAAACGTGGAATCGCGGGTGTCCTTGATGCGCTTGGCCACCTCCTCGATGACCCAGCTCCATTCCTTCTCTTCGAATTTGTCGCTGTTCGGCGCCCGATACAGCGGTTTCTTGAGCCGCCGTGGGCTGGTCGACATCGACGTCACCGAAATCGACTTGGGGTCCAAGGCGCCCCGGTTGTGAATGGCATCGGGGTCGCCTTCGGTGTTGATGATGTGACCATCGGGGCCGGTGGCAACCAGCAAACCGCAGCCGCACGAGCAATAGGGGCACACGGTGCTCCCTTCGCCGATCGGCTTGTGCAGCGGGAATAACACCGCCCCACTGGCCAACGCCCCCGCGGCGAAACCGGCTGGCAAAAAGAGCCCTCCGGTTGTCACCCCCGAAAGCTTGATGAAATCCCTTCGTGATAGCTCCATGGCCTTTCTCTACCCTCCTTCTGTTCCTCAGAATGAGAACCGAAATAATGCCCTGCGCCACCTCCTTCTCTAGTTGTCCTCCCTGGCGCCCTGCTCCAGGCGCCAAAAAAAGGGGACAGGTAGTTGCCCAAATAGCGCAACCTTCGATCCCCTTTCCAATGCGGGAGGCCCAGCGGTTTCCCCCTGCGCCCTATCGGCCAGATGACACATCGTCTCTCCATGCGGACCAGACGTAAGGCAATCAGGCTCGGGAATCGCACTCTATCGGTGTGTGCTCTTTGTACATTTTAGCACAAGTGGTGCACGTTGGGAATAGGGTCTTTACCCTGTTTTGTGGATTCTTTCGGGGGTTGTTTGTGATGGATATCACAAATCGATTAATTGCCTGCGCAGAGCATATTTGACCAGGTCAACCCGGTCGTGGAGGTCCAACTTGGCCATCAAGCTGGTACGATGCCCATCGATGGTCTTGGGGCTGACGTGGAGCATCTCGGCCATCTGCTGGTTGGTATAGCCTTCGGCGACGAGGATCAGCACCTCTCGCTCGCGATCGGTGAGGTGTTCGTACCGGTCTTTCTGAATGGCGCACTCGCAACGACGATAGGCATCGATGAGCGCCTTGGCTGCCCGTGGGTGCAGCGCTGCCCCCCATTCCATCACGGCCCGGATGCCGTCGGCCAGTTCGGGGCCCGCTGCCCGTTTGAGCAGGTAGCCGCTGGCCCCCGCCCAGATCGCATCCAAAATCCGTTCCTCCTCATCGTACTGACTGAGGATCAACACCCGGCAGGTTGGGCAGTCTTTCAGAATGCGGCGGGTGGCCTCCACTCCGTTAAGGTGAGGCATGGCCATATCCAGCACCACTACGTCGGGCTTGAGTTCACGGGCCAGGGACACGGTCTCCAGGCCGTCGTCGGCCTCACCGACGACCTCGATCCCTGGATCTTCCTCCAACAACGCACGCAGACCTTGCCGCACGATGGGGTGATCGTCTGCCAGCAACACACGAATTGGTCTCATGGTGCCTCTTTTCTGTCGTCCGGTGACTGTTTTGATTGTACCACAAGGATAGATTCCTTGGCAAAAGCCAACCATGAACAGACCCTGCGCTCCCAGCGGTTGATCTTGCCCATCACCAGCCCTAGTGGACGCGCAGATCCCGTGCTGCGCCGCGACCTCCTCATAATTGACCCCCACCCCCTTTTCCGCTATAATAGCCCAGCAACGGGAGGGCGAGCCAAAGATGAATGAATCCACACATACCCAAAGCCTATCCTGGACCGAAGGGCTAAAACGGGCCCGCGCCCGGGTCCATCCCTACATTGAAGTGACCAAACCCAGTCAGGTGGCCCTGCTGGTCTTTACCTGTGTGGGCGCCATGGTTGTGGCCGGTGGTGTGGGCGGCCTGTCCCCCTTGGGCTGGGCGTTGGCCTTGGTCGCCATCACCGCGGGATGCGCGGCCGCCGATACCCTCACTTGCTACATCGACCGCGACATCGACGCCCTCATGGACCGTACCAAAGCCCGCCCTCTACCGGGCAAACGCATCCACCCTCCGGAAAAGGCATTGGCTTGGGGATCGTTCCTGGCAGTTCTGTCGATGGCCCTGTCCTTTTTGCTCCACCCCCTGGCTGCGCTGTGGATGTTCGTGGGCCTGTTCGACAACATTGTGATTTACAGTCTTTTGGCCAAACGCCGCTCGTGCACCAATATCCTGCTTGGCTCCTTCAGCGGCGGCATGCCTGCCCTCTTTGGCTGGGCTGTGGTCCAGGGCAACGTCACCTGGACCCCCCTGCTCATCAGCCTGCTGGTCATCACCTGGACGCCCAACCACATCTGGAACCTGGCCATTCGCTATCGGCAAGACTATGCCCGGGCCAACGTACCCATGCTGCCCGTCATCATCGATCTCGACCGCGCCGTCCGCCTCATCGCCGGGAGCGTCGTGCTGATGGTCACCGAGTCGATCCTGCTGGGGTTTGTGGGCAATTTTGGCATCCTTTACTTCACCGTCGCCGTTCTGGGTGGCCTGATCTCACTCATCGGCCATGCACACTTGGTAGTCCGGCCCACCGAGGGCAATGCCTGGCACATGTTCAAACTCTCAAGCCTGTACCTTGCGCTGCTCTTTGCCGGCATGATCGTCGACACGTTGATCTGATGCGAGCGCCCTATCTATCCACCACATACTTTGGGAGGAACCGTGATCGAAGGAGTAGTTTTCAAAGAACTCGTCACCCACACCGACGAGCGGGGCTTTTTCCGTGAGGTTCTGCGCGTCACCGATGATCTCTTTGCCGAGGGCTTTGGCCAATGGAGCCACTCGCTGATGCATACTGGTACGGCCAAAGCCTGGCACGTTCACCAGCGCCAGATCGACTGGTGGTACGTGGCCGCTGGCACTCTCAAAGTGGCCCTATACGACACTCGCCCCGATTCACCCACCGCTGGCAAGCTGATGGAGTTCTTTATGGGCGACCACAACCCTGCTCGTCTGGTCCGTATCCCTACCGGTGTGGCCCACGGGTGCAAGGCGCTCAGCGGCCCGGTGCATCTGCTCTATGTCACATCTTCCACCTATGACCCCAGTGATGAAGGACGTATCCCCCACGATGATCCAAAAATCGGCTATGACTGGACGGCGCTACCGCCCATCAAATAGTTGCGCCGTATTGAGAGACTCGATGGCTTGCTCGCCTGTGACCTCACGATCGCACCCAGCCCGGCCTTTGGGCCGTTGGCTGCTGGCGGCGATCGCCCTGCTTCTGCTGATTGGCTGCGGGGCCGACCTACCCGGTCCCACCCCTCCACCCAGCGGCCCGGCGCCCACCATCACTGTGCCCATTGATATGCCGGGCGTCGTCACGGTCTGGGGCCGGTTCGGCGAGGATGAACTGATCCTCCTGGATCAACAGATCGCCCGATTTGAAGCTGCCAACCCCGACCTCCTGGTCGAGATCGTCAAACCGGAGGGTGCCGTCCAGAGCGTCGATGCTTTGGCCCAACTCCTGGTGGATCCAAACACCGCTCCCGACATCGTCGCCCTGACCGACACCTGGCTGCCCGGCCTGGCGGCCCAGGGCCTCCTGGCCCCTCTGGATTCTTATGTCGAATCCCATGGGATGGCGCTGACCGAATTCCTGCCCCAAACCCTGGAGGCCAGCCGTCTAAATGGGGTCCTCTACGGCCTACCCCGCCTGACAGACGGCGGCCTGCTCTACTACCGCACCGATCTGCTCCAGGCATCGGGCTTGCCCGTGCCCGCCACCTGGACCGATATCCAACAAACAGCCCTTCGGCTCAAGGCCGAGGCCAATCTGAAACACGGCTACGTGTGGCAGGGCGCTGCATACGACAGCCTCGCCTGTACCACTCTCGAGTTTGTATGGGCTTTTGGCGGCGAGGTAGGGTACAACCAGGGGAAACTCCAATTCGACAGTCCGGAAGCTCGCCAGGCGCTGGCCCAGATAGCCGACCTGGTGACCTCGGAGGCTTCGCCCACCGACATCACCTCCTACCGGGAAGGCACGAGCTTGCAAGCCTTTGCCCAAGGCGATGCGGCTCTTATGCGCAATTGGGTCTATGCCTGGGATCAGCTCAATGCCAAAGATAGCCCAATGCAGGGCCGGGTTGGAGTCGCCCCCCTGCCAGCAAGTTGTCAGTTGGGGCAAACTCTGGCCTTGTCGGCCCAGAGCTTCTATCCCGACCGCGCCTTTCGCTTTATGCAATTTCTCACCGGCTACGACGCCCAGATCGAGATGGCCATCGACCTGGGCCGTCCTCCCACCCGAGCGGCGGTCTTTGGCGACGCGAACCTGCTGGCAGCGCGATCGGAATATACCCTCCTGGGCCCGGCACTTGCAGAGACCCGTGCCCGGCCTGGCGGCGCTGAACTTCTGCCCCTATCCGAAGCCATTTATGTCGAGGTGTCGCAGATGCTCGACCAAAACCAGGATCCTGACACGACCGCCGCCCGCATCCAGCAACGATTGGACGATTGGGCCCCCCCCCAAGTTGTAGGCCCTTGAGAGGGGCGCCCGGGTTGGATCCATCTTTGACACAACTCTGGGTCTATGGTATGGTGAATTTACTCACAAACCCCACGGTTCTGTGAGGCGTAGGGCACGCCGCCCCCAACAGACAGGCTTTCGAGTTTGGGAAGGACAGACGAGTGGTAACAGCAGAACTATTGAATCGGTTTGGCATTTTCGAGACGGCTCCGGGCGAGATCGTGCGCACCATTGTCAAACAGGCGCAGATCGCGCCCTATGCGCCGGGTGAGATCATTGTCCCTATTGGCCAGCCCTTTACCTTTTTCGGGGTCTTTCTCGAAGGGGAGGCCGGCGCCTACATGGGTGAGGCCGATGGCGAGCCACGCTGCATCGAAGACCTGCGCGCCGGCAGCACCATCGGCGAGATGGCCCTCATGACGGGGCTGGTCTCACCCGTCGATATCATCGCCACCAAACCCTGCCGGGTGTTATTGATCCCCGAAGAAGTCTTTCAGCGCTGGATCCAGCTCGACCCTGTGGCTTTGCAGAAATTCTCCAAGCGGATCGCTCTGCGCAGCATGCGCATCGAACAGGACCGCGTGGCCCACAGCGGCACGGCCCTGAGCGACGACATGGAGAGCGACCCCTACGGCCTGAACCTTCACCCTGAGAGGCCGCAAAAGATCCTGGTCATCAACCTGCGCAGCGGATCGCTCAAGTATCGCTTTTTCGACACCGACGACGAAAGCAACAACGTCGAGGGGCAGGTGGAATGGATCGGCCGGCCCAACGCCATTCAGACCCACGCCACCACCCGGGGAGAGACGAACTACGAACTGGGCGAGATCGACCACCGGCAGGCCCTCGAAATCGCGCTCGAGCGGCTGACCGATCCCAAGGTCGGCGTCATGGGCAGCGCCGCCGAGATCACGGCGGTGGGGCACCGGGTGCTGTATGGGGGAGACAAGTATTCCACGGCGGCCCTGATCGATGACGAGGTGCTGCAACATATCCACGAACATGCCGGCGTGGCCCCCTGGCACATGCCCCTGCACGCCCTGGCCATCGAATGGGTCCGAGAGGTGCTGCCCGACGTGCCCCAGGTGGCCGTCTTTGACACCGCTTTCCACCAGACCATGCCCGACTATGCCTACCGCTACGCCCTGCCCGAATCGCTCTATACCGAGGACGGCCTGCGCCG
>CAYVLO010000086.1:0-10173 GCA_964452125.1 uncultured Anaerolineaceae bacterium
TTGGGCCACGCCATGACCGCCGCCGTCGAAGACTTGATGACGCGCTACTATCGCATGCAGGGGCGCGAGACGCTGTTTCTGCCCGGGGCCGACCACGCTGGCATCGCCACCCAGAACGTGGTCGAGCGGGAGCTGGGCAAACAGGGCATCTCTCGCCACGCGCTGGGCCGGGAAAAGTTTGTGGAAAAGGTGTGGGAGTGGAAACAGGCCTACCACAACCGCATCACCGAGCAACACAAGCGGCTGGGTATCAGTTGCGATTGGGACCGCGACCGTTTCACTCTGGACGACGGCCTGAGCCTCGCCGTTCGCACCGCCTTTGTGCGTTTGTACGACAAAAAGCTGATCTATCGCGGCGCCTATCTGGTCAACTGGTGCCCGCGCTGCGAGAGCGCCATCTCGGACCTGGAGTCGGTGCCCGAAGAGCACGACACCCATCTGTGGTTTATCCGCTACCCGATCGTCAACGAGTCCTGGAGCGGACCGCAGCACCCCTGGGGCAGCGGTCGCTGGGCAAAAGGGGCCACCGAATTTATCGAAATGGCCACCACCCGGCCCGAGACGATCCTGGGCGACACGGCCGTCGCCACCCATGAGGCCCACGAGCGCTTTGGCCGCCTGGTGGGCCGCACGGCCATCCTGCCGGCCCTGGGCCGTCCGATCCCCATCCTCACCGATGAGCTGGTGGACCCGGCATTCGGCACCGGCGCGGTCAAGGTCACCCCGGCCCACGACCCCAATGACTATGAGATGGGCCTGCGCCACGGCCTGGAAGCGCCCACGATCCTGACCGACACGGCCCGCATGAACGAGCTGGCCGGTCCCTACGCCGGACTGGATCGCTACGAGGCGCGGGAAGCCATCGTCCGCGATTTTGAGCGAGAGGGCCTGCTGGTCAAGATCGAGCCCTATCGCCACGCGGTGGCCCATTGCCAACGCTGCGATACCGTCATCGAGCCGCGGATCAGCACCCAATGGTTCCTGAACGTAGAACCGCTGGCCCAGGCTGCCCTGGAAGCCGTGCGCCGGGGCGAGACCGCCATCATCCCCGAGCGGGAGGAGCGGCGGTTCTTTCAGTGGATGGAAAACATCCGCCCATGGTGCATCAGCCGCCAGTTGTGGTGGGGGCACCGCATCCCGGTCTGGTATTGTCCGGACTGCGGCGAACAGACCTGCACGCTGGAGGATGCCGCCCAATGCGCCCACTGCGGCAGCACCCGCATCGAACAGGACCCCGACGTGCTCGACACCTGGTTCAGCTCGGGGCTGTGGCCCTTTTCGACCCTGGGCTGGCCCGAAGAGACGGCCGATTTCGAGCGCTTTTACCCAACCGACATGCGCGAGACCGGCTACGACATCCTCTTTTTCTGGGTGGCTCGCGAGATGATGCTGGGCATCGAGATGACGGGCAAGGCGCCGTACGCCACCGTCTACCTGCACGGGCTGGTTCGAAACGAGCAGGGCAAAAAGATCAGCAAGTCGATGGAAAACATCGAGCAGTACGATCCGCTGACTATCATCGAGGGGATCGGCGCCGATGCCCTGCGCTACACACTCCTGACCAGCTCGACGCCCGGAAACGACATGAACCTGGACCCGCGGCGGCTGGAAGGCGCCCGCAACTTTGCCAACAAGATCTGGAATGCCGCCCGGTTCGTGGTCACCAACGTGACGGACGGGGCCGTAGACGGGCCGTTCACGGCCCCGACGCTGGCCGACCGCTGGATTCTCAGCCGGCTGAATCACCTGACCGCCGAGGTCACAGAACTGTTCGATTCGTTCCAATACGGCGAAGCCGGCCGGCGCATCAACGATTTCCTGTGGAACGAATTCTGCGACTGGTACATCGAAGCCTGCAAGATCCGGCTGTATGGCGAGGATCTGGCCGCCCGGGCCACAGCCCAGGCCACGCTAGTCCTTGTGTTGGAACGCGCCCTGCGGCTCTTGCACCCCTATATGCCCTTTGTCACCGAAGAGATCTGGCAGCACCTGAAGGCCGCCTGGCCCAAAGGCACGCTGTGGGCCGAGTCGCTCATGATCACCCCCTGGCCCACATTCGATCAGGCCCAAGTCAACGACGAGGCAGAGGGAGACATGGACCTGCTCATCGCCCTCATCCGCCAGATCCGAAACGCCCGGGCCGACTATGACGTCACGCCCGGCAAGCGCATTCCGGCCATCATTGTGGGCAGCGAAAAGACGGGGATGCTGAGGGCGCAACGCAGCCTGTTGACTTTCCTGGCCAAGGTCGAGGATACCCAACTGACATTGACCGAAGCGCTGGACGAAAAGCCGCAAAAGGCGGTCGCCCTCGTGGCTGCCGAAGGGGTGAGCGCCTTCTTGCCCCTGGCCGGTCTGGTGGATCTGGAGCAGGAAATGGCCCGCCTGAAAAAGGCCCTGGAAGAGGCACGGAACGAGATCGCCCAGGCCGAGGCCAGACTGAGCAACGAGAAATTCCTGACCAAAGCGCCCCCGCCGGTGGTCCAGCAACAGCGGGACCGGTTGGTAGGGGCCCAGGAACGCCTGGGCCGGCTACAGGAGCAGTTGCAGGCTCTGGAGAGCTAACAAACAGATGGGGCACGGCATGCCGTGCCCCTACTGGCGCCGCCCGCGCGATGACGTCGCCGCTCCCTCTGACAGCCTGCCCTTGATGGCCAACCAATCGCTGCGGAGTTGCTCGTCGATGTCGATCTGGCTCCCGATTTTTTCGCAGCCGTGCATGATGGTGGTGTGATCCCGCCCACCCAGCAGTTCGCCGATCTGGGGCAGCGACGTCCCGATCTCTTCGCGGATCAGGTACATGCACAACTGGCGCGGCAAGGATACGAGCCGCCGTCGGCTGGGCCCCATCAGATCCTCCTCGCGCAACTGATAGTGCTGCGCCACGGTGGAAATGATCTGTTGCGGCGACACATCGGTGACGCGATCGAGAATGCCCTCCAAAGCCTCTTGGGCCGAATCGATGGACAGCGGCACGCTCATCAAGTGGGAATGGGCC
Organism: uncultured Anaerolineaceae bacterium; assembly: GCA_964452125.1. GTDB lineage: Bacteria > Chloroflexota > Anaerolineae > JAAYZQ01 > JAAYZQ01 > CAZNQW01. The sequence goes on from CAYVLO010000086.1 coordinate 2,999, forward strand.
ACAATCCGGTTGAGGGCTCCTTCGAGTTCGCGAATGTTGCTGGGGACCTTGCGCGCCACGTAGGCCAGCACCTCGTCAGAAACGGCAATCGCACTCTCTTGCGCTTTGGCGCGCAGAATGGCGCTCCGGGTCTCGAAATCGGGCGGCTGCACATCGGCAATCAACCCCCAGGCAAAGCGGGATTTGAGGCGATCTTCCAGGGCCACCAGCGCCTTGGGGGGGCGGTCGCAGGAAATGACGATCTGCTTGCCGCTGCCGTGCAAGGCGTTGAAGGTGTGAAAGAACTCTTCCTGAGTTCGCTCTTTGCCGGCGATGAACTGGATGTCGTCCACCAAGAGCACATCGGCGCTGCGATACTTGGCGCGGAACTCTTCCGTTTTCTGGGCGCGGATGGCGTTGATCAGGTCGTTGGTGAACCACTCGGACGACACATACAGGATCGACAGGCCACGCATTTGTACCTCGTGGCCCAGTGCGTGGAGCAAATGGGTTTTCCCCAGCCCCACCCCGCCATACACAAACAACGGATTGTAGGCATGAGCCGGGTTTTCGGCCACCGCCAGGCAAGCGGCGTGGGCCAGCCGGTTGCTTGCCCCCACGACAAAGGTATCGAAGCGATAGCGGGAGTTCAAGCGGACCGCGGGGGCGCCGTTGACGGGCGCGGGTTGCGTGGGCGGATAATCCAACTCTTCTTCGGCCACAGTCTCGGGGACCAACACCAGGTTATCCTCGCCCTCGGGCGCCCGCGCCGTGAAACTCACCTTGGCATCTGGTCCGGCATGCCTTTGCAGGGTCCGTTCCACAATGGGCAAAAGCCGATTCTCCAACCAGTCCACAGCATAGGCGTGGCGTACATGCACGACAAACTCGGTCCCCTCACACGCAACCACCCGGCTCCCCTGGAGCCAGGTGTCAAAGGTGGCCCGCGTCATCTGCAATTGTAACTCACCGAGAGCCGCTTGCCACTGCCTTTGAGCGGTCTCTAACGAATGGGCTGTTGCCTCGATGGTAGTATCTACTGAACCCACAAAATCCCTCGATGGACGTTCTGATCTCTGGCCAAACGGACGCGCAGACACAACCCTCTCAAAGGGCAGCGCAAAAAGGCGCTCCACGCGCAGCATGCGTATAAGAAGAAAGGTATCGCTAGTGACGACAAGCGGTCAAACCGTGAGGTATCCACAAAGGCTGGGGCAGCGGCTTTTGTCTTTGGGTTGGCATCATGCAAGTCGCTGCGGAGGCATCCCGCCATCGAGTCGGCACCCCGCCGGGCGCGGTACGCGACTCCACCTGATGGGCCCCGTCACCCCTCGCCTGTTCTACGGTTACTTGCATTGTATCAAATGTTGGGCTGTTTGGCAACCCTCGCTTTGGCGAATAGGGCGAGTTCGCTGCCCGTGCAAGCCGATCAAGAATCTACATCTAGGACAGAGAGTGGGGGGCTCCCCTACATATAGTGTCTGAGTGCTTCAGGTAGAGCCTGCTACCTTAAGATTTAGCAGGTAGGAGATTTTAAGCAAGGTTACGTCAATGCCCGAGCAGCCAGATCTCGGCGGGCTCGGCGCAGGTTGTGGCGAACAGTCCCCAGGGGAATGTGAGCCGGCGTGACAACCACCAGCAGCCACCCCGCCGGCAACCGCATGGCGTACAGGCGGCGGTCCTGGCCCTCGAACATGTGATGTTCAAAAGCCTCATCGGGGTAACCCAAAAAGCGAGCCGCCGCCTGGGTCGATTCGACAATTGCCTGCACCAAACCTGCAAACCGGGCCCGATCCTCCTCTTGCCAGGCGCTAACATGCTCAACGACCTGGACCTGGCCCTGGGCGAGCGACAGCAGCAGCACGGCGTCGGCGGCGGTCTCTCGCGCCAACTCGGCAAGCGCCGCCCGTACCCCAGGAGCCTGGGCTCCAGAGGCAGCGCGGCCCGCCCGCTCGGGGAGCGCCGTGGGCTCTGCCTTGACCTCTGGCGTTTTCCCCACCGTCTTGGCAAGGGCGTCGTCGATGCGGGGCAACAGGTCATCGGCAAAGAACGGCTTGGACAGGCTACCCTGTATGTCCCACTGAGCCGCCTCAGCGGGAAGGTCGGCGCCCAGGATCGGGATCAGCATCAAGCGCATCTGAGGGCGAACCGAGCGCATCTGCTGCACCGCCGTTTTGCAGTCGGGGCCGGTTTGGCCCAGATCCATGTCCAAGATCGTCAGGTCAAAATCGGCGCGCCGGAGGGCCGACAACGCCTCGGCAGCCGAAAAGGCCACCTGCACCTCGTGGCCCCCCTCGCTGGCGATCATCTCCTCGAGCATGGCGGCAAAGGCTTGGTTTCTATCAACGACTAGAATCCTGGCAGGCATTGACCCTCCATCCCTAAGGCTCCAGCAGCCAGGTGACGCTATTCTGCACCAGCAACTCCCTTTCAGGCTCGGGAAGCAGATAAATGGGGAACCCGATCAAGACAAAGCGGATCCCGACGAGGGAATCCTCCATGACAAACACCGATGTGACCCCCGCGTCCTCGCTCTCGGGGCCGCGGATAAAGGGAATCTCGGTGGTCTCGTCTTCAAACACATCGTCGAGGACCGCGGTCTCAAAGATGCCGCCTTCCAATATCGACAGAAAGGGGATGACCTCATCTTCGGCGAACCCTTGAGCCAGGGGGTGCTCCGCATTCTTCACTTGCACATCTCGCTGCAGGGTCACCGTCTCGGAATCGTAGACAAAGGCGCCCGACGTCATCACGGGGTTCCCGGCCAACATCACCTCAAAGGCCAGGTCGCTTTCCTCTTCGCCCATGGCCGCCAGATAATCGCCCCCCGTCCAGATGGTGAGGTCATATTCCAACAGGTCCTCGGCGGGCGGGAGGCCCTTCTCTCTTGTGCTCCAGACCTCCATCCGATAGCTGTCCTCAAGAATGGCCACATAGTCCTCGGCTTCTGTGCGACCCATGTACCGCGGCTTGCCATCATCCAGCGATACCACCAGGATGTGGGCGGTGTTCTTTTCCTCGTCCGGAGCTGGTTCCTCATCGGGTGTGAAATCATTGTCGTTTGGGTGATCTGGCGTCTCGGCCTCGGGTTGGGGTTTTTCCCACCCGCTCCCATTCGAACTCGATCCGACCTCTCCCGCCGGACAGAGGAGGAGCAAGGAATCGCCGCCTGTCCCGGATTCTCGGGACAGGCAATCGCCCAGGTCGCCGTTCGAAAGGCGCTCGATGGCATTCTCCAGCCCCGATGGCGTGTCGGAGAGCAGGATCATGACCTGTCGCCCACCCTCCTCCTGCCACAAAAGGAGGGCCGTGGATGTCACCACCATGGTGCCGACGGCGCCAATTCGAATGTGATCCTCAGCCGTGTCGGTTGTGGTGTCGGCGCTAGCCGGAGGGGTCGCGGTGGCGCTGAGGGCCGATGAAGAGGTCTCCAAAGACGGCGGCAGCGTCACCCCGGCCTTTGCCAGATAGGACTCGAGGTCTTGCGCTTCTTTGTACAACCCCACAAAGAGCGTGTCCGAATCCTCCTTCTCCCCATCGCGGACAGAAAGCTCTTTGCCCGAATCGGAGAAAAGGGTTTGCAGGTCGGTGCTGGCGTCCAACAGACTGCTATCGAGGATGGGAGCTCCGGCATAGACCAGATCCACTCGATCGCCGAAAAAGAAGGGAAAGTCGGCCAGATTATAGTCGCGTTCGGCCCCGGCCAAAAAGCTGGCAATGTGGGCGATCAAGGTATCGTTGTTGCGGACGGCGTTGTAGGGCTCAAAAAGGAACGTGAGATCGCCCAGGGCCAACACCTGTTCATTTGCGGCCAACACAGCCACCGGGACATCCTGGCGTCCCCGGGTGCTGGAACGCGTCTCGCCCGAGGTCCTGATCAACGTCCGTTCCTCAGAGATGATCGAGTGGGCGGCAAAGAACACCACCTCTTCCAGGCCCTCTGTCAGGGGATGGGAGCCAAACTCGCTCAGCCGGACGTTGCGAAAGTTGCCCGCATTGTCGTGGGTGTTATACAGGTAATCGCTCTGAAAAAGGACCCCAAAGCGGGACGACAGACTATTCATGTGCTCCACATCGCTGTCGATGACGGGCATGTCCCATTTGTCGTACGCGATCCCGTAACGGGTCGGGTCGGTCACCAGCAGGAGCCGCCCGCCCTTGGCCACAAAGGCCTCCACCAGAGAGACCTCGGCGGGCGCCCAATCCTGCCCTGGAGAGATGACGACCAATGCGTTGGCGTAGCGAAGCTGCCCTGCCAGGTCTTTGACGGCCTCCACCGGTTCGATGAGTTGCCCCCGCGCCGAAAGCCGGGCCTGAAGCACATTTAACTCGCCCATTTCAATGCGATTCGCATGGGTCCGGTCGATCAGAATCGTACCCGGTGCCGCCCGCACAAAGAGATCGGCAAAGGTGGTGGTCTCGAACTCGGGAACTGCGACTCTATCAAGATCGGGCCGGGCCACCTTGGACGGTTGGTAGCGGCCTTCATAGAAGGCGGCCCATCGGACAGCCAACGGCGCCGCCAAAAGCACAAGGGCCAGGATGGCCCACAGAATTTTTTTGGTCACAGGTTCACCCTTTCCAAGGCGCGCCCGCTAGTGGGAAGGCGCCACATAGCGATAGTAGAAGCCGGGAGGCAGTTCCTCGGGCAGCGCGGCGACCGATGCTGCGGTCACAACGCCCTCGAACCGATAGAACAACAGCTCCAGTTCTTCAGGCAATTGCGGCGACCGATCGCGGACCTCATACCGGCGCAGCTTGGCCAACTGGGCGGCGGCCTCGATGGCATCTCCCTGGGAGCCCACCCTGTCGACCAGGCCCATTTGCCGGGCTTGCATGCCCAAATAGATCTCGCCGCGGGAAAGAACATCGGGCCCCACCTGCAGCCGATCCTGGCGCTGGGCCAAGATCGCCGCCAGAAAGGTCTCTTTGAGCAACTCGATCTGGCGGATATAGTCCACCTGCGGCCCGCCCGAGAGCTTGAACGGTCCGGTGGTGATCATCTCCTCATCCAACTGCTCGTCAGAGGGCAAGTAGGAGATCACGCCGATATTGCCCACCGAGGAAGCCGGCTTGGCATAGATCAGGTCGGTTGCGGCGGCCACATAGTAGGCCCCGCTGGCAGCCATCTCGCCCACCGAGGCGACGACCGGTTTGCTCTCGCGCAGCTTGAGCACGTCATAGTACAACTCTTCGCTGGCGGTCACCTCGCCGCCGGGGCTGACAATGTCCAGCACCACGGCGCGGACGGCCCGGTCGGTCCGCACCTCCTCCAGGGCGTCGCTCAGATAGGCAGTGTAGCTGCCCCAGATGTCCCCTTCCAGCCGGATCACCGCGACCTGGGGTTTCGGAAAGAAATACAGGGACAGCCCATAGCCCAAGGCCAAAGGCAGGACCACCACCAGCAGGAGCAGGCCTGTTGCCTTGAGCAGCGCACGGGGTATCTTGCGTTCGCTCATATCGCCCTCGCTTTCCTATGCAAACGAGATACAGCCATTATACCACAGGCTGGGGGTCTGTAGAAATTCCCCTGCAGGCGGTTGTGTATCCTGTGGGGTGTATTCCAGATTTCTGGATTACATAACACGAATCAAAGCTCCTCAACGTCCCAAGCTTGTCTGACACCATCTCGAGGGTGACGCAAAAGCTCAACGGCAGACGCCGTAGCTTTTTGGAGTGCGCGCCTGGCGCGAAGCGCCAGGACGCTTGCTTGCGCGGATTTTTGCGGCAGCAAGCTGCCGCACTCCAGAGGATGGCTACTCACCGCCCAAAGGGCGTAACGAACTCACCCAGAAAGTTGGAATGCACCCATCCTGTGAGCGACAGCCACCGACATTTTCCCATTTCCCAAACTTTTGCTATAATGTGATCAGTTATGGGCAAAATCTATGTACTCGCAAATCAAAAGGGCGGCGTCGGTAAAACGACGACGGCTGTCAATCTAGGCGCTTACCTGGCATCGGCGGGCAAGCGGGTTCTGTTGGTCGATGTGGACCCCCAGGCCAATGCCACCTCCTGCCTGGGCCTGGACCGCAAAAGCATCGAGCTTTCGACCTATGACATTCTGTTGAACAACACGCCGCCCGACCAGGCCATCCGCTCGACCAAGCAAGCGGGCCTCGACATTTTGCCCTCCACCACCTCCCTGGCTGGGTCCGAGGTCGAGCTGGTGGATGTCCCGGGCCGCGAGCGCCGCCTGGGGCGAGGGCTAGAGCCTGTGGTCCACCTGTATGATTATGTCTTTCTGGACTGCCCGCCAAGCCTGGGGTTGATCACCATCAACGCCCTCACGGCAGCCAAGGATGGCGTCCTCATCCCAGTGCAGTGTGAATATCTGGCCCTGGAAGGGCTCGGGCAGCTCTTACGGACCATCTACATGGTCCGCGACAGTCTGAACCCAGCCTTGAGCATCGCCGGGGTCGTGCTGACGATGTACGACGCCCGCACCAATTTGTCCAAACAGGTGGTGGACGAAGTGCGCAAGTACTTTCCCGCCTTTGTCTTTCGCACCATCATCCCCCGCTCCGTGCGCCTGGGCGAGGCCCCGAGCTATGGAGAAACCATCCTGGATTTTGCCCCCAGTTCTGTGGGGGCAATAGCCTATCAGGCGCTGGCCCAAGAGTTCCTGATGAGAACCCAGACGCGTGACCAGGCCTGAGTGAGTTCGATTGGGAGAAAAAGCTATGAGTCGGCGACGAGGACTTGGAAAAGGATTGGAGGCGCTGATCCCGACCGCTGAACAGACGGTCGAAGGACCGGCAGAGGTGCCTGTGGCGTCCATCTCGCCCAACCCGATGCAGCCCCGCTCGACCCTCGATTCCAACGCGCTGTCCGAGCTGGCGGCGTCGATCAAAGAGCACGGCCTGATCCAACCCCTCGTCGTCACTCAACAAGGGCCTGATCGCTATCAACTCATCGCCGGGGAGCGCCGCTGGCAAGCCGCGAAACTGGCGGGCATGGCCACCGTGCCAGTGATCGTCAAGGAGGCCTCCCCGCAACAGATCCTGGAGCTGGCCCTGGTGGAAAATATCCAGCGCGCCGATCTGAACCCCCTGGAAGAAGCATGGGCCTATCGGCAGCTTGTGGATGATTTTGGGCTGACCCAGGAGCAAGTGGCCGAACGAGTGGGAAAAAGCCGGGTAGCGGTGACCAATACTCTGCGCCTGCTGCGGCTGCCCGCCGAAGTCAAACAGGCT
>CAYVLO010000087.1:0-10168 GCA_964452125.1 uncultured Anaerolineaceae bacterium
ACCTCGGGGTAGAGTTGGATTTGATCGAGAAGCGGGGGTCGTTCTATTCGTACAAAGGGGAGCGGTTGGCGCAGGGACGGGAGAACGCCAAGCAGGCGCTCATTGAAAGCCCGGCGCTCTGTTTCGAGATCGAGAACGCGATCCGCCGGGCATCGGGTTTGCCAGAGATTGCCGATTCAGGGGCAGTGGCACCCGTCATGGATGAGGCAGACGTCGAATAGCGCGTGCGCAGGCCTCACTACCTGCCATTGGCTGGGCCGTACCCATCTGGGTCACGGAATGTTGGAAATCGGAATTGCGCATGCAAGAATAATCGTGGTGTCCTGACGCGACCCGTGGGGGTCTATTGTTGCACCACAGCCTGTACGAACCGCAAGTGGGCAACGCCGAGAGAACAGAACGGAGCTGTGGGAGCTGCTTGACGGGGTTTTGACGAGTTCTGTACGATGGAAACGGTTGCAGTGGCAGGACCCGGCAAGCTGTGATTTTCTCTTATCCCCCCTCTGATATTTGGTGGGGGGGTAGGATTCTCAATAGAGCGGAGAGAAACGCAAGCACGTTTGAGGAGTAGGCCTAGAGGGTCCTATCGTTCAGATCCGAGAGTGGCGGCGCGGGTAAGAAAAAGCGCAAGGTACTGCTTGTAGCTTCTATCTCTGCTTCAGAACCGGTCAGCAATCTGGGAGGTTGATTGCTGGTCTACTCGGCATAGGTTGCCCTGCTGGGAGCGGCTTCCCAGGGGGAGAGTACGGCTGTGGCGCGCGGGAAAAGCGCCACGGCCGTTTTGTATGGGGCAAAAGGTTTTTCGGTCATGGCCCGAATCACGGCTCTGCAGGTTCAGAAAAAGAATAAAGATCGGGTGAGTGTCTATCTCGATGGTCGTTTCGCCTTTGGGCTGCCGGCGATTGTGGCAGCGACCCTCAAGCTGGATCAGATTCTATCGGATGACGAGATAGAAGCGCTGAAAGAACAGGGCGCCGTTGAAGGGGCATACAATCGGGCGCTACACTATTTGTCCTATCGGCCACGTAGCCGCGCCGAGGTGATTGCCTATTTGCAGGGGCGTGATGTGCCTGAGCCTCAGATTGACGAGATCACGGCGCGGCTAGAGAGGGCTGGCTTGCTGGACGATGCGGAATTCGCCCGTTATTGGGTGGAAAATCGAGAGGCCTTTCAGCCCCGGGGCCCCCAGGCGTTGCGCTACGAGCTACGGGCCAAGGGCCTGGACGATAGGATCATCCACCAGGCTCTGGACTCGCTGGACGTGTCCGACAGCGCGTACCGCGCTGCTGCCAAAAAGGCCCGGCAGCTCGTAGGATCGGACAAAGATCTTTATCGCCGGAAACTGATCGAGTATCTGGCTCGGCGAGGATTTGACTATGAAGTGGCGCGCCAAGCAGCGGAGCGCCATTGGACAGAATTCGAACAACAAACGCTCTAACTCAGCTCCCAGGATCGGCTCTGCCGGTGATGCTTGACGGCCCAGAGGGATCTGTGAGGGAGACATGGAAAGGAACAAAAAAGGATGATTCCCACAGTTGTTGCCATCATCGCATTGATAGTCGGTTTGGCCCTGGGTGCGGTCGTGGCCTATTACTACCTGCAGCATCGAAGCAGGCTTTCCGTGGAAAACGCCGAAAAGCGGGCGCGGCAGACGTTGATGGAGGCCGAAACGGAGGCCAAAGAGAAACTTGTTCAAGCCAGGGACGAAGCGATCCGGCTGCGTACCGAAATTGAACAAGAGAACAAGAAGCGAGAGCGAGAACTCAGGCAGGAAGAGGATCGACTCCAAAGGCGCCGGGCATCTCTCGATGAGCGATTTGAGCAGTTGGATAAAAGGGACCGAAAGCTGAACCAACGCCAATCTGCTCTGGACAAAAGGACCAGCGATCTGGAGCAGATGGAGAAAGAACGATTAGTCGAGCTGGAACGTGTGGCCAACCTGAGCCAGGAGGAGGCCCGGCAGCTCTTGCTCGAGAACGTTCAAAAAGACGCCCGGCAGGACATGGCGCGGGTGATTCGCGAAGTGGAAGCCGCCGCTATGGAAGATGCCGAACGGCGGGCCCGCAAGATTGTGACGCTGGCGATTCAGAGGATCGCCTCCGATCAAGTGTCGGAGGTCTCTGTTTCGACGGTCCCGCTGCCGAGCGATGATATGAAGGGACGGATTATCGGCCGCCAGGGGCGCAACATCCGGGCACTGGAAAACGCGACGGGGGTGGATCTGGTGGTGGACGATACCCCTGAGGCGGTGTTGCTTTCCTGCTTTGACTCGGTGCGCCGAGAGGTGGCCCGAGTGGCCCTGACCAAGCTGATCACCGACGGACGAATCCATCCGGCGCGCATCGAAAAAGTGGTCGCCAAAGCCCAGGAGGAAGTCGATCAGACGATCCGTGAGGCGGGGGAATCGGCGGCCCTGGATGCAGGCGTACCCGGCCTTCGACCCGAGATCCTCAAGTTACTGGGGCGGCTCAAATTCCGAACCAGCTATGGACAGAATCAGCTCGCCCACTCGGTGGAAACGGCCCACATTGCGGGGATTATGGCCGCCGAGCTGGGCGCCAACGTCCAGGTGGCCAAGGCCGGAGCGCTGCTCCACGACCTGGGCAAAGCTGTGGATCATGAGGTGGAGGGCCCCCATGCCATTATCGGAGCGGACCTGGCCAAGCGTTACGGAATGTCGCCTGCTGTGGTCAATTGCATTGCATCGCACCATGGCGAGTCCGAATCCGAGTCTTTGGAAGCGATCATTGTCGAGGCCGCCGATGCCATTTCGGGAGCGCGGCCAGGCGCCCGCAGGGAGTCGCTGGAGACTTATGTGAAGCGGATCAAGGCGCTGGAAGAGGTGGCCAATTCCTTCTCGGGTGTGGACGAGACCTATGCTATTCAGGCCGGGCGGGAAATCCGGATTATCGTCAAACCTGAACAGGTGGACGATTTGGCCGCGATCCAGCTTTCGAAGGATATTGCCAAAGCAGTGGAAGAGAATCTCCAATATCCGGGCCAGATCAAGGTCACAGTGATTCGCGAAACGCGCGCTATCGATTTCGCCAAATAAATGATTGTGGGAGGGTCTTGTATTTTAGGAAAGGATCGTGTAAAATAGTAGCTGCAAAACGATAGTAGCATCTCCTCGGTAATTGTTCACGGGTTAGCAATCGGCACAGCGTCGCACGGGGATCCACACGATTGGGTGTTCTTCGCGGAACTCCATTGGGAAAGATCGAGGAGGCATCGAGATGGCGGAAATCATTCGAGTTGCGGCAACATCCAGGTCTACCGCTGTTGCAGGGGCGATTGCCGGTGTCGTCCGCGAGCATGGGCGCGCCGAAGTCCAGGCAATCGGAGCCGGGGCAGTCAATCAAGCACTAAAAGCTGCCGCCATCGCCAGGGGTTTTCTTGCACTGGATGGGCTGGATGTGGTGTGCGTGCCAACATTCGCCGATGTGGAGATAGGAGGGCAAGAGCGGACCGCGATCCGGCTGGCCATTGAGCCACGCTAACGATCAGCCAAGCCTGATCTGCTGCTTAAAAACGCAACAGAAATCAGGATTTACTTCGTCGCCCTCGCTTCCGCCGCTGAGGCGGTGGGGGTGTTTCGGGGCGGGAAGCCTTCATCTCTTCCAATTCCTGAAGAGTGATCTCCATCGTGACTTCGGTCTCGAGTTCCACCACAACGGCTTCCCTGATTGGAAGCACCTGTACCACTTTGCCCGAGCCCTGGGCCGTGTCAATGATCTTGCCCTTCTTGGGCAATTTTTCTTTCAATTCCACATAATAATCGTTCTCGTAGGCCAAGCAACAGAGGAGGCGCCCGCAGATGCCCGAAATTTCCATGGGGCTCAGGGGCAGATCCTGTTGTTTGGCCATTTTGATCGAGACCGGGTCAAAGTCGGTCAACCACTGGTTGCAGCAGAGCAACTTGCCGCAACGGCCAATGCCCCCCATGAGCTTGGCTTCGTCCCGGACGCCGATCTGGCGCAGCTCGATGCGGGCCTTGAAGGATCGGGCCAGGTCCTGGACCAACTGCCGGAAATCGACGCGCTTTTCGGAGGAAAAGGAAAAGACCAGGCGGCTGCCGTCATAGTTGTACTCGGCGCGGATGATCTTCATGGGCAGGTTGTGGGCGCGGACTTTATCCTGGCAGCGTTCCAGGGCTTCCTGTTCCTGAAGGCGATGGTAGACCATCTGCGTGAGATCGATGGCCGAGGCCCTGCGGACGACGCTTTTTAGTTTGCCGACTACTTCTGTCTCACTCACCTCGCTGGGCGGGATGATGACCCGGCCAATTTCCTCCCCGCGAGCGGTTTCTACCACGACATGTTCCCCGGCAGTCAGATCCTCAAATCCGGAAGGATCAAAGTAATAGACCTTGGTGGCGGGGTTGAATCGGACACCTACGACAATCGGCATCTAGAACTCCTTTCCAGGAGCAGTTTCCAGGGTGAATGGTTGCGCATGACGGTTGTTTGCGAATGGGCGAGGCAGCTTGAGCAAAAAATTCTCCAGGGCCAATCGGGTGTTCACATTGGCATCGAGATGGGTGGCGGCTGCTTCCAGGGCTTTGAGCGCTGCCCACGATTGGGTCAGGCCGATTTGAGGGGCCAGGCGGGCGAACTCCTCTCGGCGATCCAGGTGCACCAGATGGTTTTCGTTGCTCCCGCAGAACAAAAGCAGATCGCGCCACCAGGCCATCCAAAGGTCGAGCGTCTGCCGGGCCGCGTTCGAATCGCGGCTCAGGGTGGCGGCAGCTTCCAGCCGTTGAACCCGATCGCCGGTCAGGAGGGCAACAAGCTGATCCAGATTCTGCTGGCGGCGGGTCAGAATCGATTGGTCATTCCAGGCGCCCAGGGCCCAGCCGGCGCACCCCCCAGACAGGCGGGCCAGTAACCGGGCTTCTGCCGGTGGGGCGCCTCGATCCAGGAGCGCTTCTGTCAGGAGGCTATCGGTCACAGGCCTCAAGTCCAGCCTCTGACAGCGCGAGATGACGGTGGGGCGCATGGCTCTGGCGTGACTGGCGGTCAGGATCAGAACGACGTGAGAGGGTGGCTCTTCCAGGGTCTTCAGAAGGCTGTCAGCGGCCTCGGCGGTGGCCCGATCGGCCTGGCGCAGAATGAACACCCGATAGCGCCCTTCATAGGGCTTGAGGGCTGCCTCCCGCTGCAAGGCGCGTACCTGTTCGATCTTGATGCTGCCTCCGGCTCCCTCTCCCTCGATTAGATGCACATCGGGATGGTTGCCTTTGGCCACTTTGAGACAGGAAGCGCATTGTCCACAGGGGGGATCTTGCTGGCTGCAATTCAGGGCCTGGGCAAAGGCCTTTGCCAGCGTCGTCTTGCCGATCTGCGCCGGACCTGTAAACAGATAGGCGTGCGCGATCTGACCGGCATCCAGTCCATGAGATAAAAAATCGATTGCCCAGCTATGACCGATAATCTGCCATGCCATATTCTTGCCATTCTTTCCAGCTTCCGATTATACTTGAAAAGGAGGCTGGCAGCAAACAGGCCTCACCTGCTGAAAAACGTGCGTTGTCGCTGTCAAAGGCGGACTATTCGCCCAGTTGATACCCAATTCCCCAAACGTTGAGGATATAGGCGGGATTCTGAGCATTGTCGCCGAGTTTTCTCCTCAGGCGGCTGATGCAGGACTTGACGGTATCTTCACTTTGCACATCGGGATCTTGATAGCCCCACACGTTCTGGAGCAGATCCCGCGAGGTGACCGTTTCGCCCTGATGATCAAAGAGATAGCCAAGAACGGCCAGTTCCAATCGTGTGAGTTTGATCTCTTTGTGATCCACCCAGACACGTTGTGCTTTCTGATCGATGGACAACCCTTTGTAGTGCATGACCGTCCGTTGATGGTCGGCCATCAGACGGTGCTGGACGGCTGTGCGTATCACCTGGCGCAGTTCCCGCAGAGAGAAAGGCTTGGGCAGATAATCAAAAGCCTCCCCTCGCAGGGCCTGGATGGCCGTCTCGACCGATGCATAGGCGGTCATCAGGATCACTTCGGTGTCGAGGTTCATTCGACGCACGTGCAACAAAAGGTCCAGGCCGGTCATGCCTGGCATTTTGATATCGGTAAGGATCACATCAAAGTTCTGGTGGCTCAATGCCTCTAGGGCCTGCTTGCCGTTCGAGCAGGTATGAACCAGATACCCCTCCTCAAGCAAAATGTCTTTGATCAGATGCCGCGTCTCCGCGTCGTCGTCGGCGATCAATATCCGTGCTGCGGTTTGCACCTACTCGTCCTCCTGAAATAGCTTCCAGGCGCTGCGCCCCAAAATCCCACCCACTACGCAGCAAGGAATAGTACGTTGGTGTGATGTATGTTGACATGCCCACATGGCCATCTTTATTATAGGGAGAATGAGAGACCTTGTCAACGTGGATTGAAACTGGCGACTGAAATGCGCCAAGGGGGGATTGGGTTGGCCCAGCGTCTGTGTTCGACTTAAAGGGTGGTTCACACCCTTGGCAGGTCTCCGTATCTGGTGAACTGGGCTGACCGGAAATTTCACAGGAACTCCACGGTTTTGACACAGTTCCGTTACCATTTTGTTACCAATTCATTGACAGTCTATGCTATACTATAGTTGGATGCTCGTCTGAGTAGTAAAGGTCATGAACCAATGGAGGTTGGCATGATGGGGTCAGTTGCTCGCCCTGATCATGGAGATATGGATGCGATCCTGGGTCATTTGCACAAGATGGTCATCGATGGCCCGCGGGATCTGGATATCGCCTATGCGATGGCTCAGCGTGGCTATGACCAGACTAAATGGGCCGAGGGCCAAGGCGTTTTGGCCGAGTTGATTGTGGGTGAGCGGCCCGACACCTTGGTCAAGTCGGCGACTTGCTGGGTGGATGAGGCTGCGCGAGTGGCCCGGGCAGCGCTTGCCGACCGTCCGCATTTGTTGGCCAAGATGGGTCTGAGTTAGCCTATAGCGCACAGTGTGCCCTTCCTTGGGCGTCACCCTCGGCGCCCTTTTGGAAAACGGTTTGGGGTGGACGACCCCAAAACCAGCTCGGAGTCATGTACAATTCCCCCGGGACATGACTCCGAGTTTTTTATTCAGGATCCAGGGTGCGTTGCCGCGATGGTTGCCCTGGGGAAGGGTCTAGCCTCCCTTGGTTTCGGCGGCAATGCGCACCAGGTCCACAAAATCGGCTTTGAGGCTGGCGCCGCCCACCAGGGCGCCGTCGATGTCGGGGTGGGCCATGAATTCGGCGACATTGGAAGGTTTGACGCTTCCCCCGTACTGGACGCGTACAGCCTGGGCCGTGGCTTCGTTGTACAGGTTTGCGATGGCGCCGCGGATGGTGAGGCCGATGACGGCCCCTGCGCCGGCTGCTGTGGCCGCTTTGCCTGTGCCGATGGCCCACACCGGCTCGTAGGCGATGACGATGCCGGCCACCTGCTCGGCAGACAGGCCCGACAGCGCGCCGCGAATCTGTCCGCCGACGATCTCGTCTGTGCGCCCGGCGTCGTGCTCCGCTTCGGTTTCGCCCACACAGACGATGGGCAAAAGCCCGTGGGCCAGGGCCGCTTTGAGTTTGCGGTTGACTCCTTCGTCGGTCTCTCCGAAAAGGGCTCTGCGCTCCGAGTGCCCCAAGATGACATAGCGGCACAACTCCTGGAGCATCCCGGGCGCGATTTCGCCGGTATAGGCCCCCTCCTTTTCCCAGTGCATGTTCTGGGCTCCTAGCTCGATCTCGGTGGCCGATAGGAGATCCTTGAGGGGGGCGAGAGCTGTAAAGGGGGGGCAGAGTACGCGGTCCACGCTTTTGATGTCGTTGAGCCCGCGACGGATCTTTCTCACAAATTCGGTTGCCTCGGCAACCGTCAGGTTCATTTTCCAGTTTCCAGCGAGAATCGGTTGTCTCATCTTTTCACCTCTTGATTGTTCGTGTTCCCAGGTTGCTCTTGATCAGGTCTCGAGGCCCATTATACTCGAAAAGACGGCTTGCGGCAAACAGCCGAGTTTCTCCAGGACACGTGATTTGCTTCATTGCATAGTCTTGGACTGCAATGGCCAAGTTGACAAAAGGGGCAATTGGGTGTATCCTATTTGTATAGGGACGGCAGAAAGCTGGCTCACTGCGCGGTAGATGGGGATTGCCCGGCCTGTCTGCAAGGGCGAGCCAAGGGGCGATTGCACAAGAGCCCCACGTTCGCAGCCGGTTTCGTGTCTGCGCCTGACAAACGGATTCTTCATCACCCCACTCCCTCATCGCAGTTCTGCAAGATTTGTGGCAGGCGCAGTGGGTTCATTTACTCTTGAGCACAGGGATCCAACCGCTTGCCGAGGGGGATCCCGGCATGGGTTCTTGACGACGGGGAATGCCCTTGCGGTGAACCGGGGCCTGTCTCCTGCGCCCCAATGCTGCCACGGTTCGCCGGTTTATTTTTCAGACTCTTGGTTTTTTGCACCATGAGGGTTGATGCACCGATGAATAGGCAGTCCACTGGAAGGCAGAGACAAGGACCCCTGCCTGGTAAAAAGATCCCTCCCAAACACAACGACGCCGGCCAAAGCCTGGTAGAAATGACGATGGGTACGGTCTTTTTGCTCCTCGTGGTGTTGATCCTTTTTGAAATGGCGATGGTCTTTCGCGCCTATGTCACCCTGATCAATGCCTCTCGCGAAGGGGCCTTTTACGCCTCTGCTCACCCCGACATGGGCAGTGTCGAGGGAATCACCTGTTCAAGCGCCACTGCCAGCGGCACTGAGGCCCAGGTTTTTGTGTGGATTACGTGCCAGGAAGTTTTGGCTGCCGGGTTAAACACAAATCCAGGTGTGTTTCAGGTGCTACAACCGGTTATGCCCGAAGGCGCCGATCCGCAGAAGCCGATCCGCGTGACCGTGCGGTATGAACTGACCAATCCCACCCAGGGCATTATCATGCCGTGGCTGGGGCGCATGGGGCTGGCGACCAGCTTTCCCCTTTCGGCCACCACAGAAGCGCCCATCCGTCTGAACCCTGATTGAGGCAGGTCCAGACTATGAAGGTGAGAGGGATTCCCATCCGAATTCACGGACGCAAACAACGGGCGACCGCTGGTCAGGCCCTGACCGAGTTTGCCGTCACGGCGCCCATTCTGTTTGCGTTGTTGTTCATGATCCTCATTTTGGCCTGGCTGGGATATGCTTACGTGAGCATCACCAACGCGGCCCGTATGGGCGCCCGGCACATGATCAGCTATCCCACCCAGCCTGAAGACATTGCCACGTTTGGAACGGACATCGATGCCGAGATCACCCACATCATTACCAGCTCCATGCCCATGCTCAGTGGAGATCGGACCACCATTCTGATTTCCCCGCCGGTCGCCGACCGACGGCCAGGCATCCCGGTTTCGGTTCAGGTGACCTATGCAGTCCCGTTGCCCTCTGTGCGCATTCCCTATGTGATCCGCGAGGGGTCGTTTGTTCTGATTCCGCCCCTGGCGCTCGATGCCGTATCGCAGATGTGGTTGGAATAGGCTTGGCCTTTGTGCAGTTGGATAGGAGGCACAAGATGTCGGAAAAAGATTCAAGAGGACAGGCCATACTTATCATCGCCCTGTTGTTGGTGGTGCTCGTCGCGCTCATGGCCCTGGTGATCGACGGCGGCAACGCCTATGCCCAGCGACGGCGCGCGCAAAACGCCGTCGATAGCTCGGTGCTGGCTGGCGCTCAGGAGTTGACCAAGGTGATCGTTCCCGGTGTGACCCACCAGGAGATCTGGGCTCAGATCGAAGACTATGCCGTGCTCAACGGCTTGGACGCCCAACCGGTGGCCGACTATGTCGATGCCTGGTTCATCGATGACGCGGGCGAGGAGCTGCTCAAGGTCAATCCCGGCAGTGCGGCGCTGGTCAGCCGAGAGGTTGAGATGGCGGGCGAGACGAGGGAGATCAGTGGGGTAAAAGTGGAAGGCGCGCTGCCCTTTGACACCTTTTTCGCCCGGATCGTGGGCTTTGACGAGTTGACCGTCCACGCCGATGCCAAGGCCTGGATTCTGTGTGGGGCGTGCAGTGGTGCGAATTTGTTCCCCGTCGCCGTCTCGACCGACACCTTTGACATTACCGGCGAATGGCCCCTGAATGTCACCGTCGACTATACTATCACCCATCGGTTGTGGGAACGGCAACCGGACGAAGGCAACCCCACCCTGTATCC
>CAYVLO010000088.1:0-10069 GCA_964452125.1 uncultured Anaerolineaceae bacterium
GAGTGTTCTTACGCCCGAGGACCTTACGAAAATTCCCTTTACTCTGTTGGTCAAAGATTGTCAGGTCACTTTTATGGAACACAAGCGGGCCGTGGTTCACATCGCGGTCGAGTCGGCCAAGGCCATGCAAAAATTCTTTGGAAACAAGTTGCCCATTGACATGGACACCTTGATCGCCGGGGCGATCCTGATCGATGTGGGCAAGCTGATCGAGTATGTGCTGGAGGACGGTCAGGCCGTGGTCGGCAAGACGGGCAAGCTGCTGCGACATCCATTTACAGGTGTGGCGTTGGCCATGCGTTTTGGCGTGCCCGATGAGATCTGTCACATGATCGCGGCTCACTCGAACGAGGGCAACTTGGGCAAGCGCACGACCGAGGCGTTTATCATCCACCACGCCGATTTCATGAGCTTTGAGCCTTTCAAACCTGAAACCCTGAGGTTCTAATCGCCGGACAACCCGCGGGCGGATGAACGAGTCATCCGCCCGCTTTTTGATCCTGAGTAAGAGCGTACGGTGTTTTTATCCCAGCTTGGTGCCACACTCGGGACAGAACTTGGCCCCTTCGGTTTTGGCGCCACAGGAGGGGCAGACGCCCGCGGGCGTCCTTTCGATCTTGGTCCCACATTCGGGGCAGAATTTGGCTCCGTGGGTTTCCTTCCCGCAATTGGGGCACGCATCGACGGCTGGCTGCACCATCGCCGTCCCGCATTCGGGGCAGAACTTGGTGCCGGCGGGGGCCGCCGCGCCGCAGTTGGGGCAGTTTACCACGTTGCTCGATGCCTTTTGAACGGCTTCGCGCGTTTGTTCCAACACGCCCCCCAACCCAAAGGCGCTGGCGAGGCCTTTGATCACGGCCCCTGCCTGTTCGGCCTCCGCCTCGGCGATCTCGTTCTTGCGAGGACTGTCGTCCTGGCAGTAGCCTGTCTGTTCATCCCAATCGGATAGGCAGCAGATGCGGAGGCAAGTGGGGCATTCGCGGAAGCGATCCTTGACCTGCTGCCAGGCCTTTTCGAGCTGTGCAGGGGTGAGGCTGTAGGTGTAGCGGGGATCTTCCCCCACCACATTTTCGGCGATGGCGTCACCGACCATCGGAACCTTGCGCAGCAATCCCCCCAGGCTTTTGCGGCCGATATCCTGAGTGATGGCCGCTCCGATCTCGGGCTGACTGCGGTACTCGCGATCGCAACATTCGCAATAAAAGACGGCGTAGGGTCCGATGCCGTCGTTCCTCACGTCATAATTTGGCATACGGCTTGGTTCCGACATGAGATCCCTCCCTATGGTTGAGTCTGGATAGCATGCAGGCTTGGCCCTGTTGTCCATCTCT
The DNA here is from genome assembly GCA_964452125.1 of uncultured Anaerolineaceae bacterium. Classification (GTDB taxonomy): domain Bacteria; phylum Chloroflexota; class Anaerolineae; order JAAYZQ01; family JAAYZQ01; genus CAZNQW01. Next base: position 1,332 of record CAYVLO010000088.1, read on the forward strand.
CATTGCTTCACAAACATCCACACGGGTATTATAGCAGAAGCACGGCCAAAGTCAAGCTACTTTTCCCGCGGGTTCCACATTTCTGCGTTCGTGTCCAAGACCTCATGTTCCACCTGGTTCCCAGGCGCGACGAGCGCCCAAGGTGTATGGGATGCCAGGGGTCGTTGGCCCGGTTTGTTCCTGTGTTTGACAGCCCCGTACCCCACGGGTATAATGCAACCGATAACCCAAAAGGACGAGGGTCACGTGTTTGCCAGTGGCAGCGCCAGCAGCCCGGGTAGTCACAACGAATCTCCACTTCCAACACCAGAGTTCATCCCGGCAGGAGCAGGTTTTTTGCGAGCAGGCGTCTTGAACCATGAGTAGCGACGAATCGACGGTTTCCAACGCGCCCACCACGGTTGAGAAACTGCGCGGACTGCCCTGGGGTGTGGTCTGGAGCGTGGCCAATTCGGTCTTTGCCCAGTACACCTTCTTTGGTTCGATCTTTGTCCTATTCCTCAACGAACTTGGGCTTGACAAGTCGCAGATCGGTAGCCTGCTCTCGCTGCTACCCTTCTTTGGCATTCTGGCTGTCTTTATCGTCACCCCCGTCGCCCGCATGGGCTACAAGCGCGCCTTTCTCATCGGCTTTGGCGGGCGGGCGAGCGCGGCCCTTCTCCTGCTTCTGGCCCCGACCATCCTGGTGCAGTTTGGCCAGGGGGCGGTCCTGTCTTTCATCGTCGTCACACTGGTCATTTTTGGGATTTTCCGCTCCATCGGATTCACGGCCTATTACCCCTGGCAACAGGAACAGATCCCCGATTCGGTGCGGGGCAAGTATACGGCCATCCGCAATGTATTGTCGAACCTTGTGGCTATGGGGGCCATGCTGGCTGGTGGCCTCCTGTTGGGACCCGACCCGGCTGTGAATCGGTTTCTGTTACTTATCTCCATCGGCGTCGCCTTTGGTGCGTTTTCCGTCGGGGCTGCTACCAAGATGCCGGGCGGCGCCCCCACCCGCGCCGATCCCTCGGAACAGGGTTCCTTTCGAGAGATGCTCGCGGCGGCCCGCGACCGCAATTTCGTCCGTTACTTGTTCGGCTTGGGATTGGTGACGGCCGCCACCGGGCCGTTGACCTCGTTTGTCCCACTCTTTATGAAGGAACAGGTGGGCCTCAACTCCGACCAGGTCGTCTGGCTCGATACGGCCATTCTGTTGGGCGGGCTCGTCTCCAGTTATCTGTGGGGCTGGCTGGCCGACCGCTATGGCAGCAAGCCAGTGATGACCTCGGGTGTCTATCTGTTGCCGCTGTTGCCTCTGGCCTGGTTGCTGATGCCCCAGCAAGCGACGTGGAGCTTGTATCTGGCCTTGGGGATTGCGATATTTCAGGGCTTTATCAACACCGGCTGGACGATCGGATCGGGGCGGCTCCTGTTCGTGCGCGTCGTTCCGACCGAAAAAAGCGGGCCCTATATGGCGCTCTACTATGCCTGGGCGGGCATTGCGGGTGGTTTGGGTCAGCTTCTCGGCGGGTGGCTGGTCGAGAACACCTCTGGCCTCAGTGGGCAGTGGTGGATCTTGCGACTCAACCCATACACCCCTCTGTTTTTGGTAGGGATGCTCTTTCCGCTAATTGGCCTGCTCATGTTCCGCCATGTCAAGGCCGATAGCTCGGTGACCACCCGGCAATTCGCCGGTATGTTTCTGCGGGGCAATCCGGTTTTGGCCATGGAGAGCCTGGTCCGCTACCATCGCGCCCGCGACGAACGGGCGGCTGTGGCCGGTACCGAGCGGTTGGGCAGCACGGGCAGCCCCCTGACTGTAGAAGAGCTGATCGAGGCCCTTCACGATCCGCGGTTCTATGTACGCTTTGAGGCCGTCGTGTCCATCGCCCGGCGAAACCCCGATCCTCGCTTGACCGACGCCCTGATCGAAATTCTTGAGGGCAATGACCCTGCGCTGAGCACGATTGCCGCCTGGGCCCTGGGCCGGATCGGCGATCAACGCGCAGTGGAGGCGCTCCACCAGGGCTTGAATGGACGCTACCGCTCGGTCCAAGCCCACTGCGCCCGCTCTCTGGGGAATCTCGACGATCAGACCATCCGGCCCGTGCTACTTGAGCGCCTTGCCCAGGAGGAGGACATTGGACTGCAAATGGCCTATGCCTCGGCCCTGGGCCGGCTGGGCGCCCAGGAGGCCATCGAACCTTTGTTGGGTCTCTTACGCCAGGCCACAAACCACGACGAGCGCGTGGAATATGCCCTGGCTCTGGCGCGACTGGTGGGCGACGAGCATCACTATATACAGTTTCAGCGCCGGGTCGAATCGGAACCGGGCACCACGCTGTCGCAAGCCACCACGTCCCTCAAGGGCAAGCTGGCCAAAGTCCGCCACATGGACCCGGAACTGGAGACGGCCCTGGAGTCGGCGGCCGACGCCCTGGCCCGAGAAGACTTGGCCGGGGGCATCGAACGGCTGTCGGTCGCCCTTCGGCTGCTGCCCCAGGAACTCCTCACAGATGCCGGTATCGCAGTGCTCCACGAGTGCGTGCGCCAGATGGAACAAGGGGGCGCGGAGCGCCTGGAATACAGCGTCCTCGTGCTCCATGCGCTGGACTGCGAGATCGTAGGTTAGCAGCGTCGTCAGGCGCGCCCAGAGCCGGGCGCCCTACCCCCTTGTCTTGGCCGCTTTTGCTTCGCGAATCAAGCTGGCCGGCCCGCTGAGGGGCAATCGCCGCTTTTGCAGGGCGCGGATGGCCGCCACGGTCGCCCGCAAAGGGACAAGCCTGGTGACATAGGGCACGTGGTTGTCTCGGGCTGCGGTGCGGATGCGGAAGCCGACTGTGCGCTTGCCTGCTACCGGCAAGGCCAGCCCGCGCCTGGTGGCGTCGGCGGGCAACCGCGGCTGAGGAATCGAGGTGCCTGCCACCCCCGTGGAAGGAGTGTTGACAATCAGGCACACGTTTCCCTGGTTGATCAGATCGACCACGTCGGGCCGGCCCTCGCCCACCCGCAGCACCGTCTGGGCCGGAATCCCCATGGCCTGGAGGACCCGCGCCGTGCCTTTGGTGGCTACGATCTCAAACCCCAGGTCGCAGAGCTGAGAGATCAGCGTCGTCCCTTCCCGTTTGTCCGGATCGGCCAGGCTTGCCAGCACCAACCCCTTCACGGGCAAGGGGTTTCCCGTCGCGATCTGGGCTTTGGCAAAAGCCTCGGGAAAGCTTTGCCCAAAGCTCATGACTTCACCTGTGGAACGCATCTCGGGCCCCAGAAGCAAGTCCGCGCCAGGGAAGCGGCCAAAGGGAAGCACCACCTCTTTGACCGAAGAGAATTCGGGCCAGGGGGTGGGTGCCAGGTGATCGCGGCGCAGGATCTCGTCCAGATTGCCGCCCGGTTCCACCCCTGGGCGCACGGGGAAGGGCCAATAGGGCGCCAACAACTCTCGAAGCGAGCGGCCGACGAGGATCTTGGCCGCCAATTTGGCCAGGGGGATGCCCAGAGCCTTGCTGACAAAGGGCACTGTGCGCGATGCCCGGGGATTGGCCTCCAGGATAAACAGCTCGCTGCCCCGGATGGCCATCTGGATGTTGACCAATCCGACGGCGCCCATGGCCCTCACCAGGCTCGAGGCAGCTTGCTCGATGCGCTCGACCATATCCTCGGAGAGGCTCACGGGCGGCAGGACGCAGGCCGAATCGCCCGAGTGGACGCCTGCTTCTTCGATCTGCTCCATCAATCCTGCCACCCACACATCTTGTCCGTCGGTGAGAACGTCAACGTCGATTTCGAGGGCGTTTTCGAGAAATCGGTCGATGAGCACCGGGTACCCCGGTGAGATGCGCGCCGCCTCGGCCGCGTAATGGCGCAGTTCCTGGGGGCCATCGACGATCTCCATGGCCCGCCCGCCCAACACAAAACTGGGCCGGACAAGCACAGGGTAGCCCAGGCCGTCGGCAACTTGCAAGGCCTCGTCTACCGAGGTCGCCGTGCCATAGGGCGGGCTGTGTAGCCCAAGCCGGGCAAGGAGGGCGCCGAACTGCTTGCGATCTTCGGCCAGTTCGATGGCCTCAAGGCCGGTGCCCAGAATCGACACCCCCTCGTTGACGAGCGTGCGCGCCAGTCGTAGGGGGGTCTGCCCCCCGAACCCGACCACGATGCCCTTAGGTTTCTCGTTTTCGAGGATAGCCAGGACGTCTTCGTTGGTGAGCGGCTCAAAATAGAGGCGGTCGGCGGTGTCATAGTCGGTGGAAACCGTCTCGGGGTTCGAGTTGACCATGATCACTTCATAGCCCTCTTCTTGCAGGGCCCAGACGGCATGGACATTGGCATAGTCAAACTCGATGCCCTGCCCAATGCGGTTGGGACCCGAGCCGAGAATGACAATCTTGGGCCGGTCGGTGGGGGCGGCCTCGTTGGCAGCGCCGGCATAGGTCGAATAAAAGTAGGGGGTAGCGGCCTCAAATTCGGCGGCGCAGGTGTCCACCTGACCAAAGACCGGGACCACGCCGAGGGCCTTGCGCCGTTGCCGGACTTGGCTTTCCGACCGCTCCCAAATCTCGCCCAGCTCCAGGTCGGAAAAGCCCCAGGCCTTGGCCTGCTGAAGGGTATCCCTGTCGAACTGATCCCATGGGCAGCGCCGAAGCTGACCCTCAAACTGAATGAACTCGGCCAACTCGCTCAGAAACCAAGGGTCGATGGCCGTGACGGCGTGCAAGTCGGCCACGCTCCATCCCTGCCGCAGGGCGGCGTGGACATAGGCCAGTCTCTCGGGGGTGGGATTGGACAGGTACTCGAGGAGGTGGGCAAAGTCCAAAGCTGGGGTCGCATCCAACTCCAGGGAGCGGAGGGCTTTGCCAAAGGCCTCTTTGAAAGTGCGGCCAATGGTCATGACCTCCCCTACTGATTTCATGTGGGTGGACAAGCGAGGATCGGCGCCCGGGAACTTTTCCAGTTGAAAGCGGGGCAGCTTGACCACCACATAGTCCAGGGTTGGCTCAAAGGCGGCGGTGGTGCGGCGGGTGATGTCGTTGGGGATCTCGTCGAGCCGGTAGCCCACCGCCAAAAGAGCGGCCACCTTGGCGATGGGGTAGCCGGTGGCTTTGGACGCCAGGGCCGAGGACCGAGAGACGCGGGGGTTCATCTCGATCACCATCATCCGCCCGGTCGAGGGCTCGACGGCGAATTGAATGTTGGAGCCTCCCGTATCCACGCCGATGGCGCGCAACACGGCAATGGCGGCATCGCGCATGCGCTGATAGGCCTTGTCGGTCAGGGTCTGAGAGGGGGCCACGGTGATCGAATCGCCGGTGTGAATGCCCATCGGGTCCATATTCTCGATGGAACAGACGACAATCGCGTTGTTGGCGCAATCGCGCATCACCTCCAGTTCATACTCTTTCCAGCCCATGACCGATTCCTCAAGGAGTACCGTATGGGTGGGGCTTTCGATGAGGCCCTGGGCCACGATCTTTGTCAGCTCGTCGGCATTGTAGGCGATGCCGCCCCCCGAGCCGCCGAGGGTGAAACTGGGGCGGGCGATGAGGGGATACCCAAGCTCCTGGGCCGTTACCAGGGCGTCGTGCAGGTTGTCGATCTGCCGGCTCCGCGGCACCTCCAACCCGATCTCCAGCATCGTCTTTTTGAACAGGTCGCGGTCCTCGGCCTTTTTGATGGCTTCCAGCGACGCGCCGATCAGTTCCACGCCATACTGTTCCAGGATGCCGCCCTCGGCCAGTTCTACGGTCAGGTTTAGGGCCGTCTGTCCGCCCAGCGTGGGCAAGAGGGCGTCCGGACGCTCGCGGGCGATGATTTGCTCCAGGAATTCTGTGGTCAGCGGTTCGATGTAAACGGCGTCGGAAAACTCGGGATCGGTCATGATCGTCGCCGAGTTCGAGTTCACCACAATGAGCCGGTAGCCGGCTTTTTTCAGCGCCTTGAGCGCTTGGGTGCCCGAGTAGTCAAATTCGGCCGCCTGGCCGATGACGATGGGTCCCGAACCGATGATCAAGATGCTTTGAATGTCGGTGCGTTTAGGCATGATGTTGCTCCATCAGCGTGATGAACTCTTGGAAAAAGGGTTGGGCGTCGTGGGGGCCGGGCGATGCTTCGGGATGATATTGCACCGAAAACGCAGGCCAGTCGCAGAGCCTGAGGCCTTCCAGCGTGCCATCGTTCAGCGACAGGTGGGTAATCTCCACGGGCCCGAATCCTGCCGGACTGAAACCAAGCAACGACCCTTTGGGCAAGAGTTCGGCCATCGTGACCCGGGTGTCGGCCGAGGGCCTTTTTGGGGCCAGGATCTCGGGGCGAACGGGGTGAAAGGCGTCATCCAGCGGCTGCCAGGGGATGCCAAAGCTGGTGGGGTCGAGGGCGAACCCGTGGTTGTGGGTGGTAATCAACACGCGGCCGCTGCTCAGGTCTTTGACCGGGTGGTTGGCGCCCCGATGGCCAAACCGCATCTTGTAGGTTCGGCCGCCAAGGGCCAGGCCCAAAAGCTGGTGCCCCAGGCAGATCCCAGCCAGGGGGATGCGCTTTTCCAACAGGCCACGGATCAGGCGGATGGTGGGTTCTAGCGCGGCAGGATCGCCAGGGCCGTTGGAAACGAGCACGCCGTCTGGCTGGAGGGCCGCGACTCCCTCTACGTCGGCGTCGTGGGGCACGGTCTGAACGTCGCAGCCGTGGGCGACCAGATCCCGGATAATGCCCTCTTTTCTTCCGGCATCCACAACCACTACCTGGAAGGGTCGCCGAGCGGGAGGAGGTACGGAACGGACCTGCTGCCCTACCTCATCGACCAGGTTACGACCGAGCATGGAAGGGCTCTGGCGTACACGGGCCACCAGGCTTTCGCGCACCATGTCCTGGGTAGAGATGGCCCCGCGCAAGGCGCCCTGGGTGCGGATATGGTGGGTGAGGGCACGAGTGTCGATCCCTTCCAGGGCGACCACGCCGGCTGCCTCGAGATAATCGGGCAAGGACCCTGGCTCCGATGTAGAGAGAGGCCTGCGCACCATGCGATGGACCACAAAGCCGGCCACCTGGATCTGTTCCGACTCTACAGCCTCGGCGGTGACCCCATAGATGCCGATTTCTGGATAGGTCATCACCACGATCTGGCCTCGATAGGATGGATCGGTCAGCACTTCCTGGTAACCGGTCATCCCGGTGTTAAAGATCAATTCGCCAAAGGTCTCTCCTAAAGACCCCACACTCGTACCCCAGAAGCAGGTTCCGTCTTCCAGGGCGAGGAGTGCGACTTGGCCGGCGTCCGGTGATCGATCCCTCTTTTCTCCCATAATCCCCCCGTCCCAAAGAGTAGAATGGCCAGAGTTCCAACCTTCCCCACGCCCTTTTGACAATCGACTTGGCCTGGTCGGACCCATCCGGTGGAGCCGGTCATTGGCGCTAAAAAGCGCGACGCACCTTCTCATCGCGCAAAAAAGAGCCAGCCCCCATCTGGAGACTGGCTCTGGGAATTCGGTACCAACGCCCCAGGCGGCCTATCCAGACAGATGGTCTGGCTCGAGGTCAGGGCGTCGGCTCTTGGAATCCAGCTTGAAACTCATCCGCAAATTGCTCGTCCTTCAATCGTATCGTCGAAACCGGCAGGAGCTTACCACAGAAAACGCCATCTGTCAAAATCCCAAAGGCAGTTTTGCCAGCTCGCGCCAGGTCAGGTGCCTTTCAGAACAGATCAAAGATCGTACCGGCCGAGCGCTTCCTCCAGAATCCTGCCGATCAGCTCGGCGTGATGGATGCCTGCGGCCTCCGCTTCAATGACCAGGTCGCTGATTCCAGGCGACAGCCCAGGCAGGGGGTTGATCTCCAGGATGTAGGGCCGATCTCCGTCCGAAGCATCGAGCCGAAAGTCCACCCGGGCCACATCCAGACAGCCGGTCACGCGGAACACGGCGGCAGCCAGCCAATTCAGATCCTCTACCTGCTCAGGCTCGAGATTGGCCGGGCAGAGGTAGGGTATCTTGTCTGCCAGGTCGACCTTGACCCGGTGGGTATAGATACCTGCCTCCTCCTGCTCCCATTCCCCGAGCGCGATCTCCAGCGGCGGCAAAAAGTGGAGACCACGGACGATGCGCGGCGCATCCTCATCCTCGGGCAGCCGGCGGGCCACCGGTCCCACCAAGTTGCCAACCATCCCCACTGTCACGTCGCGTCCATCGATAAAGCGTTCGACTAACACAGGTTCCTGATACTTTTCCAGAAGGTGGGTCACCTGCGCCCGAAGCTCTGTTTCATGATGGAGGATCGATTGGGGCGTAATACCCATCCCCGTCCCTTGGCGGCTCGGTTTGGCAAACAGCGGGAAAACCAGATCGTCGCTCAGGGGTTCGTTGGCGCGTTCGAAAACCTGGAAGGCGGGCGTGGGCAGGTCGTGATAGGTGAGGACCCGCTTGGTCATCGGTTTGTCCAACGTCAAGGCCAGCGTCAACACCTTGGAACCGGTGTAGGGGATGCGCAGCATCTCCAGAATGGCCGGTACCTGCGCCTCTCGGCCATCGCCAAAATGCCCCTCGCAGATATTAAAGCAGATATCGGGGCGCGTCTCTCGCAGACGATCGTAGAGGGTCACGTCCCCTTCCAAAAAGAAGGCATCGTGTCCCGCCTGGTGCAGGGCATCCACGATACTCTCCACCGTGTGCTCTGAATCCAGATCCGCCCAATAGTCCGGCGGCATACCCGGTTCCATGGGCGCGTTCTTTTTGAGATTGGCCAACACGGCCACCCGCAACCTCTTCATT
>CAYVLO010000089.1:0-10063 GCA_964452125.1 uncultured Anaerolineaceae bacterium
CTATGAGACGCTGGTCGACGAACAGGGGCGCTTGCCCCTCCTCATGCCCATGAGCGAGGTGGCAGGCAAGATGTCGATCCAGGAAGGCGCCAAGTGCCTGGAAAGGCCGATGATGGGCCGGGGGATCCTCTTGGGCGGTGTGTCCGGTGTGGCGCCGGCTGACGTATTGATTATTGGTGGGGGCGTGGTCGGCACGAACGCCGCCCGCGTGGCTGCCGGGATCGGGGCCAATGTGGTGATCATGGACATCAACCTGGACCGGCTTCGCTACCTGGACGAAATCATGCCCCCCAATGTCACGACCGTCTATGGGGACCCGCACGCCGTCCGAGACTATGCGACTCGCGCGGATCTCGTCGTTGGCGCTGTTCTGGTTCCGGGCGCCAAGGCGCCCAGGCTGATCACACGAGAGATGCTGACGCAGATGAAGCGGGGGGCCGTGGTGGTCGATGTCAGCATCGATCAGGGCGGATGCTGCGAGACAAGCCGCCCTACCACCCACAGCGATCCGGTCTTTGTCGTAGAAGGCGTCGTGCACTATTGCGTGGCGAACATGCCAGGCGCCGTCGGCCGCACCAGCAGTCAAGCTTTGTGCAACGCCACCCTGCCCTACTGCCGGGAGCTTGCAGACCTGGGGCTTGACGGCTTTTTGGCCAAGAGCAAGGGCCGGGCCGCCGCGCTCAATATGCGCGATGGCAAGATCATGTGCGGCGCCGTGGCGGAGGCATTCCCCGATCTGCCAAGCGTGTAGAGAAATTTACCGTCCATACAAGGGGATTTGTTTCCAGAGTTTTATCGAAATCTCGCAAGGGGTGGCAGGCGGGTCTGCTGATCCCCTTCTTGGCTGTGTCCGAGTCCAGATTCCCCATGGTACGGAGGTATTTTGGCAGAATTGGTTGAACGTCCCTCGTGGGACGAGTATTTCATGCGGATTACGTTTCAGGTGGCCCGGCGCAGTACGTGCCCCCGGGCGGCCGTGGGCGCGGTGATCGTTCGCGACAAGCGAATTCTGACGACAGGCTATAACGGCGCGCCCGCCAACCTGCCCCATTGCACCGAGGTGGGCTGCCTGATGGTCAACGGCCATTGCGTGCGCACCCTCCACGCCGAACAGAACGCCATCATCCAGGGGGCGCTCCACGGGGTGGACGTGTCGCGCAGCACCATCTATGTCACCCACCAGCCCTGTCTCATCTGCGCCAAGATGATCATCAATGCCGGCATCGAGCGGGTGGTGTACGCCGGGAGCTACCCGGACGAAATCGCCCAAGGGTTCCTGCTGGATGCCGGCGTCGAACTGGTCCGATTCGAAGGATCCATCGAGCCCCAATAGAAGCGCGTTCTGTGGGAAGGGTTTGGGTCTGGGCGCTATGCTTCCCGGCTTTTGACCAGTACACCCCAGTTGCCCTTTTGGACGACCGTGCCCTTTTGATTCACGAGTTCGATCTTGAGGGTGACCTGCCCGCCGTTGAGTCGGGGCATCGATTTTAGCTCGATGACCTCGGCCTCCAGGTGGATCGTGTCGTTGAGAAAGATCGGCTGGCTGAACTTCCAGGAGCCGATCTCGCGAAAGGCCAGGACGGTCTCTTCCATAAAGCCCAGCCGAACGGCCAGGCCACTGGCGATCGACAGGCCCAGCAAGCCGTGGGCCACCCGCTGCCCAAAGAACTGCCCGGCGGCGTATTCGCGATCGGTGTGGATCGAGTTCCAGTCGCCGCTCAGGGAGGCGAACGCCACCACGTCGGCCTCGGTCACCGTCCGCCCGGCGCTCTGAATGGTCTGTCCCACCTCGTACTCCTCAAAGTACAATCCTGTCCGGTTCATCAACGGTTTGTTTGTGGTCATGGGTCTCATCCTTTCTGTGAGCTCTGGGACTCGCCTGGGTTGGGCCGCTGTCCCTTACTCCTCTTCTTCGGCAAAGGTCGCACAACAGGGACATGAAGGTCCGTGCCAACCCTCCGGTAGATCGTCCAGGCCGATCGAGCGTCCGTCGCGGGTGGGCCAGCGATCGGTCTGAATCCAGGCGACAAAGCGCTCGTCGGATAGGGTCAGGCGGCAGGTATCGCCCGCAGCCTGAACCAGCGCCGACAGGGCGTCGGCGCAATCGGGGCACAGGCGCTCCATGCGTCCTTGCCCCATCACCGGTCGGAAGCGGCCTTCAGCCGGCCGGTAGCACTTGAGGCAGGGCGGTGTGCTCATGGGGAGGGCTCCCGCACACGCCGCAGCTCAAAGACGACCGGATTCCAGGCATCAGGGCAGGCATGGGTGGCGACGTCTGGATCCTGTAGCCAGGGAAATGTGGCGCCGTAGCGCATGGCCAGCGCCTTGGGCAAAAAGCTGTACAGGGCATGGATGCAGATTTTGCCCTGGACCGAGAGCCCATCCAGGATTACCTCGTCGCCTACCTGATGCCCGGCAGTGCAGATGCCCTCCTGGCGGATCACCCGGGCGATGATCGTACACCCGTCGTTTTGCATAGGCTGGTCGCTCATATCTGTGCCCCCTTTCGCATGGTATTCGCTTGGCGGAAAACCGCGCCATCTATTGTACACGATAAGGGCCGTTGGCGAAAATTGGCGCGGCGCCGGTTTTGCCCGAAGCCTGGCTTTGGGCTATAATCGCCAGCATGGGATTGGAACAGGTTCTCGATCAGATAAAACAGGACCCTCAGTTTGCCGCTCGCATCCAGGTTTGGCGGCAGGCGCCACCCCGCGAGGCGCGCTATGCCGAGTTCCCCGCGGGCATCGACCCCCGTGTGCGGCAGGCACTGGCCCTGCGCGGCATCGAACGCCTCTATACCCACCAGGGGCAGGCCGTGGAGGCGGCCTTGCGCGGCGAGCACGTGGTCGTCGTGACGCCCACCGCCAGTGGCAAGACGCTGTGCTACAACCTGCCCGTCCTCAGCCGCTTGTTGGCCGAGCCCGACGCGCGGGCCCTGTACCTGTTCCCAACCAAGGCCCTGGCCCAGGATCAATTGACCGAGCTGGGCGCCCTGCGGGCGGCCCTCAGCGAGGTGGATCCCGGCGCCGCGGTCAAGGCGCTTCCGGTTCACACCTACGACGGCGACACGCCCCAGTCGACCCGGTCATCCATTCGCAAGACGGCCCGGATCGTGATCAGCAACCCCGACATGGTCCACACCGCCATTCTGCCCCATCACACCCGCTGGGCGGCCTTTTTCCGCGGGCTGCGCTACGTTGTTCTCGACGAGATCCACACCTATCGCGGCGTTTTTGGCAGCCACGTGGCCAACGTCCTGCGCCGGCTCAAGCGGATCTGCGCCTTTTATGGGGCGCGCCCCCAGTTTATCTGCGCCTCGGCGACCATCGCCAACCCCCAGCAACTGGCCGAATCGCTGGTCGAAGAGCCGTTCACGCTGGTGGGCAGCGAGGAGGATGGCTCGCCCCAGGGGCAGAAGCATTTCCTGTTCTATAATCCACCCATGGTCGATCAGGAGCTGGGCATCCGGCGCAGCGCCGTGGTCGACACCCGCCTGCTGGCCGAGCGATTCCTGGAAGCGGGCGTGCAGACCATCGTCTTTGCCAGGGCCCGGCTGACCACCGAAGTCCTGTTGACCTATCTGCGAGATGCCGCCCAGCGAGAGGGCTTGCCCTTGAGCCAGGTGCAGGGCTACCGGGGCGGCTATCTGGCCCACGAGCGCCGCGACATCGAGCGGGGCTTGCGCGAGCGCCAGGTCCTCAGTGTGGTGGCGACCAATGCCCTGGAGTTGGGCATCAACATCGGCCACCTCGACGCCTGCATCATGACCGGCTATCCGGGCACCATCGCCAGCACCTGGCAACAGGCGGGCCGGGCCGGGCGCCGGGCCGAAACGTCGGCGGCAGTGTTGGTCGCCGGGGCGTCGCCCCTCGACCAGTATATGGCCACCCATCCCGACTATTTCTTTGGGCGCTCGCCCGAGCGGGCGTTGTTGAACCCTGACAATCTGGTCATCGTCGTCAGCCACTTGCGCTGCGCGGCCTTTGAACTGCCTTTTGCCCAGGACGAATCGTTTGGCCGCTTTCCCCACACCCAGGAGGTGCTGCGCTATCTGGAGGAGGAGGGTCTGGTGAGGCTCAGCGGGCGGCAGTGGCACTGGTCGGATCAGAACTATCCGGCCGAGGCGGTCAGCCTGCGCACTGCCGAAATGGACAATTTCAGCGTGGTCGCCCGTTCCGCCGAGGAGGAAGGGCCTGCGGAGCGGGCCCGCGTCATCGGCGTGGTCGATCAGCGCAGCGTGCCGCTGCTCATCCACGAGGGGGCCATCTATTTGCATGGCGGCGAGTCGTACCTGGTGCGCAAGCTGGACTGGGAGGGGCGCCGGGCAGAGGTCGAACCGGTCGACGCCGGGTACTATACCCAGGCCAGCGCTTCGGTGCGCGCCGAGGTGCTGGGCGTCGAACAACAGGCCGAAGGGGCCGGGACGCTCAGAGCCCACGGGCCGGTCAAGATCAGGTCCCGGGCCACGTCGTACAAAAAGGTCCGCCTGTACACCCACGAGATCCTGGGCTGGGGCGAGATCGATCCCGAGAGCATCCCCGAGCAAGAGATGGAAACCACGGCCTACTGGTTCAGTATCCTGCCCGAATTGGCGGCCCGACTGGAACAGGAGGGCCTTCTCAACCGGGAGAGGGACGACCGGGGACCCAATTGGGAGCAGCAGCGCAGGCTGGTCCTGGTCCGCGACGGTCACCGCTGTCAGCATTGTGGCGCGCCCGAGCATCCCAATCGCACCCACGATGTGCACCACATCCAGCCCTTCCGCACCTTTGGCTATGTGCGGGGCAAAAACGACCACTATCTCCAGGCCAACCGCCTGGAGAACCTGATCACCCTATGCCGCTCCTGCCATCAGCGGGTCGAGGTGGATAGTATGGTGCGGGGCGCCCTCAGCGGCCTGGCCCACGCCATGCGACACCTGGCCCCCCTGTACCTCATGAGCGATCCGCGCGACATTGGCGTCGTAAGCGAGGTCAAATCGTCGTTCAGCAAGCTGCCGACGCTGACCATCTATGACAATGCCCAAGGGGGGCTGGGGTTTAGCCAGGGATTGTACGAGCTGCACGACACGCTGCTGGCCGCCGCCCGCGACCTGGTGCGCGCCTGTTCCTGCCGGCGTGGCTGCCCCTCGTGCGTGGGCCCGGTGGCCGAAATCGGGGAGGACGCCAAAGCCAACTGCCTGCGGCTGCTGGATCTGTTGATCGGCTGATTGCCCAAGCGCAACAAGGCCGCGACCTGCCTCTACGGCACGTCGCGGCCTCGTTTTTGTCTCTTTCCCAGTCTAGGGAGAAGGGGTCGGTGTGGGTGTGGCCAAGGGGATGACAGTGATCCTGGGCTGGACCGTGGGCATCACGGTGACCTCGGGTTCGGCGGTGGGCGACACCTCTTCTTCGGGCGTTTCGGGCATCGGCGTCAGTTGGGGCGATGTCGCTTCTTCCTCAGGGCTCAACAGCTCGCGCAAGCCGCTTAAAAAGGCGTCAAAGCGACCGCTGGCGGCTTGCAGGATCTCGATGTCCTCCGAAAGAACCCCCAGTTGTTCCTGCACAGCGCCGGCCTGGGCCTGCAACTCGGATACCTGGGTCTCTACATCGCCGGTCCTGTTTTCCAGGCCTGCCAGCGAGGCCTGGACCTCCGCCAGATCCTCGACGGCTCTGTCCATCCGCGCCTGGGTGGAGGCCAGAGCCTGTTCCAGGGTTTGGATGTCGGCGCGAGCTTTTTCCAAGGCCGGTGTCAGGTCCTGGAGGGCCTGCAGGCGCCCGTCCAAGGCGGTCTGCTGGCTGCCGAGGGTGTCCACCTGTTCCTGAAGCCGGACGGATTCGGTCCGCAGCGCGCGATTGGCCGAGGCCTGAAAGTCCAGGGTGCCATTGGTGAAGAACAGGACGGCCAAGGCCAGTGCCGCCCCCAGGAGTGTGCACAGGGCGCCCATAAACAGCAGCCGTCCCCAACCGGCCTTTTGGATCGTCTGTACCTCGACCAGGGGGGGCTCGGGCCCGCGGCCGGGCCTTTCCTCGGTCTTGGGCCTATCCGGCGCCTCTTCGGGTTCTGGCTCGGCGACCTGTTCGATCTCGGGCATGGCGGCAAACTCGACCTCGATCTCCCCACCGATCTCTGGCTCAGGCGCCTCGATAATCCCTTCCTCGATCGCTCCGGCGACCGCCTCGGGCGCCTCTTCCTCGAGATCGATTTCGGCCGATGTCCGAGTCCACCCGGGCCAGGATTCAGGCTCCACAGGACCGGCGGTCAGGCGGTCGGCGATCTGTTCATACATGGCCTGAGAAATGCCTTTGACCTGGGTGATCTCGGAGGGTTCCTTGAAGGGCTCCACTTCGGTCCGATGACCGATGATGCGGGCAGACAGCACTTTCCCGATCCCGGGGAGTTCGCGCAACTCGCGTTCTTGGGCCCGGTTCAGGTCGAGCTTGGGTTGTTCAGGTTGGATGTCCTCTGTCGACCCTTCGTCGATCGATTCTTCGATTTCGGGTTGGATGTCCTCTGTCGACCCTTCTTCGATCAGTTCTTCAGGGTCGGGTTCCGGACTGTTTTCGGGCGTGTGGACCCATTCGTCATTTTCGTTCATGGTTTCTCCTTTCCTCAAATTGGGGGGTACATTAGATGTTACTCTTGCGTGAGACGTACGAGGGCTTGAAGCACCTCTTCCAATTCTTCCATTCGCTGTCCATAGCAGGTCCAATCTCCAACGGTGAGGCAATCTTGGGCGGACTGGAACAGCGCATCGGCCTGGAGCGCGAGATCCCCGGGAGAGCCTTCGATGGGCGGCGCCTGGACTCCGGGTTCGACCGGGGTCTCGGTGATCGGGGCCGGGCTCGCGCCCGTCACCCGGGCCAGGCCTTCTGCCAGTGTCTCGGTCATGGCGATGCGGCTGCCATAGGCCACGATCACTCGCCGCAGCTCGGGCAATTGGCTGGATTCGGCTTGCAAGTAGAGGGGTTCTACGTACAAAATGGCCCGATCGACAGGGATGATCAACAGGTTGCCGCGGAGCACCTGACTCCCCCGCTGGTTCCAGAGCGAGAGCTGCTGGCTGATGACGGGATCCTGGTCGATGCGCGATTCCACCTGCATCGGCCCATAGACCAGCCGTTGCTTGGGGAATTTATAGACGCCAATCTGTCCATACTGCTCGCCGTCGCTGCGCGCATAGATCCAGGCCACCATGTTCTGCTTGGTGGAGGGAGTGTAGGGCATCATCAGGACAAACTCGGGCTCTTGTTCGCCCGGCAAACGCATGATCACGTAATAGGGCTCGATGGGCGCCTGTTGGCCTGTGGCTCGATCCTCGGCCCAGCTCCACAGGTCCTCCTGGTTGTAGAACACTTGGGGATCGGTCATGTGATAGATCTGGTATTTGGCGGCCTGAATGCGGAACATCCCTTCCGGGTAGCGCCAGTGGGCCGTCAGCGCCGGGTCCATCTCCTCCACAGGGTGGAACAGATCGGGAAAGATGGCGGCATAGGTGGCGGCGACGGGATCTTTAGGGTCGATGAGGTAGAACCGGAGGGTGCCGTCGTAGGCATCCAGGGCGATCTTGACCGAGTTGCGCAGATAGTTGATCTCGCCCAGAGAAGTCTGAATCGGCTCCGAGTACGGATACCGGCTGGTGGCCGTGTAGGCATCCAGGAGCCACACCAACCGGCCATCGACGATCACCAGGTAGGGGTCGGAATCGTACCTCAAGAAGGGGGCCACGGCCTGCACCCGCTCGTCGATGGAGCGGCGCCACAGCAATTCGCTCTCGGGCGTGATGGCGCTGCTGAGGAGGATCTGGCTGCTGCCCAGGCGAATAGCGTAGGCCAGGCGCTTCACGAGCGAATCGAGCACAATCCCGCTCGTTCCCTCGTACGTTGTGTACACGTTGCTATCGCCGGAGGGATAATCCAGTTCCTGCACCCGGGTCTTGACGAGGACATAGTCGTTGGTCAGTTCGCCGTAATAGATCTCGGGGCGGGTCAGGGCCAGTTCGGGATGGATGGAACGGGGGGGGATGTCGCGCACCCACAGGTTCGGCAGTCCCTCTTCCAGAACCTCATTCACGGGGCTGAGGACTACTCCCGATCCGTGGGTGTAGACCAGGTGGCGGTTGACCCAGGTTTGGGCGGTGTCGGGCAGTTCGTTCTGGTCGATTTCGCGGGCCGACAGGGTCACCTGACGATAGTCATCGTCCAGCCGGTACCGATCGACGTCCACGTCGGTAAAGTTATAGTACAGCCGGATCTCTTGCAATTGCCCAAAGGTGCGCAGCAAGGGGCGATAGTCCCACAGGCGGATGTTTTTAAACGTGGACTGGTTGGCCTCCATGTCGAGAGGGATCGTCTGCTCGGGGATGTCATAGTCGGCTTCGACGATCCGGTCCAGCCCAAAAGCCGCCCGTGTGCCGTGGATCGAGTGGACGATAAAATCCCTTTCTCGGGCGAGTTCGTTGGGTTCCACCAGCACTCGTTGCAGCAACGGGGGAAGGAGATAGCCGCCCAGGAAAGCCACCACGAGCCAGATGCCGACGATGCCCACGGGCACCCACCGGACACGGAAAAAGAGATTGGCCAGAAGGGCCAGCGCACCCAGGATGGTGATCCAGGTCAAGATCTGCATCACCGGCAGCCGAATGTGAGCATCGATATATCCAGCGCCGTAGGCCGCCCCTGAGGTCGAGTACAAGAGGCGGGGAATGGCCAGTTGGAACCCCCAAGCTACCAACAACAGCACCCCGGCGCCGAGGACCGTCAGGTGCCTTTCGGCAGCGGGCCACAGGCGCAGCCAGGGTTGGCGGACCCCGACGAGCTGGATCTTGGCCGTCAACTGGCGGGCGGCATAGCTGCTCACATAGACCAGGGCGGCGCCGATCAGGCTCAGGGCGAAAAGCCACAGAAGCCAGCCCTGCAGCAACTCGAACCACGGCAGTTCAAAGACGTAATAGCCAATATCGCGGTTGAGAATGGGATCGGTCTGACCAAAGGGGGTGGCATGCAGGCTGCGCAACACTAGCAGCCATCCGCTTTGGGCGGTCAGGGCAAAGAACAGGCCCAGCGCTGCCGCTCCGACCGTCAAAAAGAGGTCGGCCACCCGGCCGGCAAGAATGCGCCTGGTGGGTTCGGCCGTCGGACGACCCCGCGTGGCGGTGGGGCGTAACCAGGGGATGGTCATCTCTCCGCCGCCTGCCAGATGGCGGGCCAATCGCCAGTTGCCAGCCAGCATGCCCGTAGCGATCAGCCACCCGCCCAGGAACAGCAGCCATTCGGTTGTAAGACGCCGCCACAGGGTGGACGTGACCCCGATCATCTGAAACCAGGCCAGGTCGGTGTACAGGTCCAGCAAGGCCAGAGCCAGGACGATCAGGATTACGAGTACAAGGACGACGATGGCGATGATTTTTTTCTTGGACATTGGGGATTCCCCTTATGTGCATTGTCTGGTTGCCACAGGGCGCGAAATCGCGCCGACCAGAGGCCTCGGCCGGGCTTCTGAGACCGCCATCAGGGCGAGGATCATTCGAGTTCACGTGGCTTCCAGGCATGCGATCTCGTGCTCTCCGTCGATCAGGCCGCGCCGGAATTGGGCGCCGGGCGCTTTGAGATTGTACTCGACAAGGGCCCGGTTGACCTGTTCGATCTCTTGTTGGAATTCCTGAACGGCTTGCTCCCATCCGGCCAATACCCGCTGCCTCTCGGCTGTGGCCCATCGATCCGCGCGACCCTGAAGTTCGACCAGCCGCATCTGCCGCCAATCTCGCCGGCGCGCCAGGGTGGCTCGGGCGCGCTCCAGGCGGGTGCGGGCGATTTTGCCCAACTCGATCCACTCGGGCGCCAACCCCGCATCCTTGAGGATTTTGAAGGCCATTTCCCGATCTTGGGCGTAGGGGTTGGGCGTCAGGACAAGGGGGCGGCCCGCGCCCGGCAGGTGATCGAAAGCGCCCCGCTCTTGCGCTTCGCGGATCTGCTGTTCGACCAAACTTGCCCAGTCCTGTCGTTGTTCGCCCTGTTGCATCTTGACACTCGATCCCACTCGACTTACAATAGCCCTTGGGGAGAGAGCCCCTGCAAGAGCCCAA
>CAYVLO010000090.1:0-4117 GCA_964452125.1 uncultured Anaerolineaceae bacterium
TACGGTTCGGCCAAAAGCATCAGACCTCCGAGTTCTGGGAGAACTCGGAGGTCTTTTGTCGTTGGCAAGGCCCTCTCTACGATTAGCTGCGCAACTGGGCGCCCAGCTCCCGTTCGAGCTGGGCCACGATGCGCTTGACCTGCTTGTTCACGATGGCGTCGCTGAGGGTCTTGTCGGGCGCCTGGAACACCAGGGCAAAGGCCAGGCTCTTTTTGCCCGCGGGGATCGGATCGCCGCGATAGACGTCAAAGGGCGTGACCTCCTTGAGCAAAAAGCCACCGGCGGCGGCGATCAGCGCCTGTACCTGGGCCGCGGGCACTGGCTCATCGACGATCACGGCCAGGTCTTGCAGTACAGCCGGGTAGGCCGACAGCGGCTCGACGAACCAGGCCTCGGGCACCCGGGCCAGCAGCGCGCCCAGGTCCAGCTCGGCGGCCGCCACCCTCCGGCCGGGCAGGTCCCACGCGGCGCGAACCTGGGGATGGATCTCACCCAAGAGGCCGATCTCGACCCCATCCACGAACAGGCGAGCGGTGCGCCCCGGCTGGTAGGTGGGGTGCTCGGCGGCCTCGTAGGCCGCGCCGCCGATGTGCAACCCGCCCAACAAGGCCTCGACCACGCCCTTCAGGTCGTAAAAGTCCAGGTCGGGTCCTTCGGCGGCTAGCCAGTGGCGGTCGTCCCGCGGCCCGGTCATCAGAATCACCAGCCGCGGGGCCTCGTCGGGAAGCTGCTGGTCGGGCTGGGGCAAAAAGACGCGCCCCAGCTCAAAGATCTCGACCCGGTCGCGGAAGCGCAGGTTGGCCGCCGCCGTCTCGAGCACCGTCGTCAGCAAGCGGCGGCGCATCACCAGCCGATCCTGGTTGATGGGATTGGCCAGGGTGATGTAGGCGTCGTCGGGCAGGGCGTCGGGGTCGGCGCCGGGCTCTAACATCGCCTCGCGGGCCGGGTGGGTCAGCGAATAGGTGACCACCTCTTGCAGGCCGCAGGCCACCAGCAGGTCGCGCACCTGCTCTTCCAGCTCCAGGGCGCGGTTGCCGCGCTGAGGCGGAAGACGGTCGGCCATCTCGGTGACCGGCAGATTGTCGTAGCCATAGATGCGGGCCAGATCCTCGATCAGGTCGGCGGGGTAGGCGCAGTCGACCCGGTGGTCGGGCACGGTCACCCGCAGCGTCTCGTCGTCGAGGGCCTGGCAGCGGAACTCGAGGGGCTCCAGCAGCGACACGATCTGGGGCAGCTCGAAACGCAGGCCCAGGTTGCGCTCGACCTCGGCCAAAGTCAGGTCAATGACCACCGACTCGGGTCGCAAGGGATAGGCGTCGACCATGCCCTGGGCGATGACGCCGCCCGCCAGGCGGCGCATCAGCTCGCTGGCGCGGCGAGCGGCCGGTTCGGCCAGCTCGGGGTGGATGCCCTTGCCAAAGCGCAGGTTGGCCTCGCTGGGCAGGCGCAGGGCCTGGGTGGTGCGGCGGATGCTGAGAAAGTGGAAATTGGCGGCCTCCAGCAGGATATTGCGGCTGTCCTCGGTCACTTCGGTGTCCAGCCCGCCCATCACGCCCGCCACGGCGATGGGACCGGCGGTATCGCAGATCAGCAACGTGCCCTCGGGCAGGTCGCGGTCCACGCCGTCCAGCGTGGTCAGGGTCTCGCCGGGCCGGGCGGGCCGGACGATGATGGTGGGCGCGCCGCCCTGGGCGCGGGCCACCAGTTTGTCATAGTCAAAGGCGTGGAGGGGCTGGCCCCATTCCAGCATCACAAAGTTGGTGATGTCGACGATATTGTTGATGGGCCGCATGCCAGCCTTGTGCACCCGGTCCTGCATCCAGTAGGGCGCCGGGCCGATCTCGACGTCCTGGATGACCGTGGCGATATAGCGCGGGCACAGGGTCGGGTCCTCGATCTCGACCCGGGCCAGGTTGGACGCCGGCGGGCCGTCGGCCTGCCACTCGGTGCTGGGGTAGCGCAAGGGGACGCCGGTCAGGGCGGCGACCTCGCGGGCGATGCCCACCATGTTAAAGCAGCGGGCCAGGTTGGGCGTCAGATCCAGGTCCAGGATGACGTCGCCCAGATAATCGGCCAGGGGCGCGCCCACCGGCGCATCAGCCGGCAGGAACAGGATGCCCTCGTGGGCCTCGGAGATGCCCAGCTCCTTCTCGGAGCAGACCATGGCCCGCGAAGGGACGCCCCGGATCTTGGTGGGCTTGAGACGGGTCTTGACAAAACCCTCTTTGTGGCCGTCGTACAGCTCGGCGCCCTCCATGGCAAAGGCCACCTTGAGGCTGACCGGGCCCTGGCCCTTGTAGTCGAACAGGTTGGGCGCGCCGGTGACGCACTGCTCCAGTTGGTCGCCGCCATAGGCCACGTCGACCAGCACCAGGCGGTCGGCGTCGGGATGGGGGCGCACCTCGCGCACCTCGCCGACGACGATCTTTTCCCGGTCCCACCAATCGCCGATGGCCGTGATGCTGCCCACTTCCAGCCCGGCGAGGGTCAGGCGCTCGGCCAGTTCGTCGAGGGGCAGGGTGATGTCCACATAGTCCTTCAGCCAGCTCAGGGGTGCTTTCATGATGCACGCTCCTTGGAAAGGGGGTTGGCGGGCGCCTGGCCAAACTGGTCCAGGAAGCGCAGGTCGTTCCCCCAGAAATAGCGAATGTCCTCGATGCCATGCAGCAGCATGGTGATCCGCTCGGGTCCCATGCCAAAGGCAAAGCCGGAATAGAGGTCGGGGTCATAGCCGCCGTAGCGCAGCACCTCGGGATGGACCATGCCGCAGCCCAGGATCTCGAGCCAGCCGGTGTATTTGCAGACGCGGCAGCCCTTGCCGTGGCACAGGATGCAGTCCATGTCCAACTCGGCGCTGGGCTCGGTGAAGGGAAAGTGGCTGGCGCGGAAACGAACCCGGCGGCCCTCGCCGAACATACGCCGGCAAAAATCCCCCAGGGTGCCCTTCAGGTCGGCCATGGTGATGTCGCGGCCCAGGGCCAGTCCCTCGACCTGGTTGAACATGATCTCGGAGCGGGCGGTGATCTGCTCGTAGCGGTAGCACATGCCGGGCAGGATCACGCGGATGGGCTCGGGATGGTATTCGCGCATGGCGTGGATCTGCCCCGGCGAGGTGTGGGTGCGCAGCAGCACGCCGGGCCGGGTGGTGTAAAAGGTATCCCACATGTCGCGCGCCGGATGGTGGGGCGGCATGTTCAGGTAGGTAAAGTTATAGTCGTCGGTCTCGACGTCGCGGGCGCGGTAGACCTGAAAGCCCATCTCGGCAAAGATGCGATAGATCTGCCGCAGGGTCTGGGTGGCGGGGTGTAGCCGCCCGGGCCGGGCAGGGCGCCCCGGCAGGCTGACGTCGATCCGATCGGAGGCCAGGTCGCGGTCGCGGGCCACGGCCTGCAGGGTCTCGACGCGGGCGTCGTAGGCGGCCTCCAGGGCGCGTTTGACCTCGTTCACGCGGCGGCCATAGGCCGGTCGCTGATCGGCCGGCAGGTCGGTCAGGGCCTTGACCCGCTCGGTGACCGCGCCCTTTTTGCCCAGGTAGGCCGTCCTCCAGGCCGCCAGCGATTCCTCGTCGACGGCCGCTTGCAGGGCCGCCTGAGCCGTCTGTTCCAGCTCGTTGAGTTGTTCCAGCATATTCCCTCCCCTTTGTCCTTCGATGGCATGAAAAACGCCCTCGCCCCAGCAGGGACGAGAGCGCATCGCTCCCGCGGTACCACCCTGTTTGGCTGGCGCTTTGGGCGCCAACCCACCTCATCACCGGCGGCGGCACAAACCGCGATCGGCTGCCCCGATAACGGCGGGCTTCCGGAGCGGACTACTAACCGGGCCTGGGGCCCGGCATTCACCCGTCGGCTCAGGAGCGAACTTGGGCGGGCTTCCTCCCGGCAGGGCTTTCAGTCTGGGACCCTGCCTCCCTGGGGGCCTCCCCCCGCCTACTCTTCTCCGTCACAGCCTTTGCGTGGAATGGACGGTATTATACGCAGGATTGGGAATTTGTCAAGATCGGCGCCGCAAACTGTCCCCTGCCGCGGGCCGCCCGGACGGATCGCGCCCAGCCGTCACCCCCGCCGCGAGTCCGCTCGCGCATAATCGGGGGTCCATGGGTTCGGTCCACAGGCAGGTT
>CAYVLO010000090.1:4217-5564 GCA_964452125.1 uncultured Anaerolineaceae bacterium
CCTTCAGGGACGGGGCTTGGGCCGCCCCTGCCGCCAAACGTCCGGGTGGGATCGCACCCAGCCGTCACCCCCGTCGCGAGTCCGCTCGCGCATAATCGGGGGTCCATGGGTTCGGTCCACAGGCAGGTTCCACCTCGAAAACACCTTGTAGGGGCGACGCATGCGTCGCCCCTACCTAGCCCTTCAGGGACGGGGCTTGGGCCGCCCCTGCCGCCAAACGTCCGGGTGGGATCGCGTAGGGGCGCGGCATGCCGCGCCCGCTGGGTCTGCTCAAGTGCACGAATTTCGCCAATTCAGCACAAGCAAATGGAGCCAGGCCTGCCGAGACCGACCGGGTCGGGTTGTCTCCCGCGCAACCGGATCGCGACCGGGCAACGCCTCAAATGCGGGGGACCGGGGGCCGCAGGTCCCCGGTCTATACACGGGGGTGTGGGGGTGCGCGCGCATCCCCACAAATAGACTGCGGTCGAAAAAGCGTGCCTTTTCTGGCTTTGGGCCCTGTGGGTGGAGCCTAACCTATGGACCCCCGCTTGCGCGGGGGTGACGCCCGGGGCGTGGGGTCACGGCATGCCGTGCCCCTACGATGCCTTTCGAGGACGGGCCTGTAGGGGCGAGGCATCGCCGCCGGTGATTGCGTTGTGCAACCAATGGTGGCCGTTGCCTCGCCCCTACAAGGCGCGGCGATGAATTCGTGAAATTCGTGGTCGCGCCATCCTTCCGCGGGCAGAACCGACGACCTTGCGCTAGGGCAACTCGCCCCGCATAAAGGCCTCCATCTCCTCCACCAGTTTCTTGTCGCCGATATAGAGGGGCGTGCGCTGGTGCAGCTCGGTCGGCTGGATATCCAGGATGGGCATGTGGCCGTCGGAGGCGGCGCCCCCGGACTGCTCGGCGAGAAAGGCCAGCGGGGCGGCCTCGTACAGCAGGCGCAGCTTGCCGTGGGGCAGGCAGGGGTCGCGGGTGTCGGCCGGGTAGTAAAAGACGCCGCCGCCCAACAGATTGCGGTGAAAGTCGGCCACCAACGAGCCGATGTAGCGCAGCGAGAGGTTCTTGGCTTGAAGGTGGTCGGTGTACTCTTGGATCTCGCGGGGCCAGTACTTTTCATAGCCCTGGTTCACGCTGTAGAACTTGGGCTTGGCCGGCAGCTTGATGTTGGGATGGGTCAGCAGGAACTCGCCCACCGATTGGTCGAGGGTAAAGCCGTGGACGCCATGCCCGGCGCTATAGACCATCATGGTGCTGGGGCCATACAGGATATACCCGGCGGCGACGATGTCGCGACCGGGCTGGAGCATGTCCTCCTCGGTCGCCGGCTCGCCGGCCACCGATTTGCGCCTCAGGATGGAA
>CAYVLO010000090.1:5574-10057 GCA_964452125.1 uncultured Anaerolineaceae bacterium
CTGATGGCATAGTCAATGTTCGACGAACCAACCAGAGGGTCAAAGAGCATGACGTAGCGGCCCTTTTTGTATTCCTCGGGGATGGGGATGATGCCCGGGCTTTCCTCCGAAGCCATGGCTGCCAGCCGCCCGGTGAACTGGTTCAGGCGCACGATGGCCGATTGGGCAAACTCGTCCAGTTTGGCCACCTCTTCGCCTTGCACGTTAAAGGCGCCCGTCAGCCCCAGGATGTCGGCCAAGCCCGCGCGGTTGGTCTCGCGGGCGATCAGTTTGCCCGCCAGGGCAATATCGTAGAGGATGTTGGTGAGTACGCCGGTGGCCTGGGGATGTTCCTTCTGCTGGGCCGTGATGTGCCGCTCGATGGTCACAATCCTGTCCACAGTGCTCTCCTTTCCCGCCTTTGGGTATCGGATGTATTGGTTGGTCGAGACTATTGTAACGCAAAATTGCGATCTCGGCAAATCGCGAGGCGTGGGCCTCGCGGGTCTCGCGGCCCCTACCCGGTCGTCGCCCCCTCCTGCCTGCGCAGGCAGGCGAAAACGGGGGTCCATCTTTCGGGCGCGGGATCTGGCGCGGGATGCCTCGCCCGCGCCCCGGGC
The DNA here is from genome assembly GCA_964452125.1 of uncultured Anaerolineaceae bacterium. Classification (GTDB taxonomy): domain Bacteria; phylum Chloroflexota; class Anaerolineae; order JAAYZQ01; family JAAYZQ01; genus CAZNQW01. The sequence goes on from CAYVLO010000090.1 coordinate 6,174, forward strand.
ATGGGTGGACATTGTAGGGGCCGGTGTGCGTCGCCCGCACTATGCGCGGCGTGACGGCCTTTGGAGTGCGTGCCTGCCTTGGCAGGATGCTTGCTGCCGCAGAGGTTGCGCAAGCGTCCTGGCGGCGCCAAGGCGCCGCACTCCAAATTGGTGGGTTGTAGGGGCGACGCATGCGTCGCCCCTACATACCTCACCCGCTGCGGCGGGGCGCGATTTGACAAAAAGAGCCCAGGCAGTGTATAATGGCCCCAATATTCACTATCTGAATATCCAGATGATTAGCAAAGGAATGGAGACATGGCGCGCGATTCGAGCTTTTCGCCTCAACCCCTGCTGCTGGGCCTGCTGATGAACGAGCCCAAGCACGGCTATGAACTGCACCAGGAGTTTGAGCGCTGCCTGGGCAGCATCTGGCAGATGGGCCTGAGCCAGCTCTATGCCCAACTCAAGCTGTTGGAAGAAGCGGGGCTGGTGGCCTCACACGCCGAACCGCAGCCGGGCCGCCCGCCGCGCAAGGTGTACCAGCTTACGCCCGAGGGCCGCGACCTATTCCTGACCTGGGTGCACGAGCCTACCCCCTACCTGCGCCGCATCCGCACCGAATTTCTGGCCCGGCTCTACTTTTTCGTCCAACTGTCGCTGCCCGGGCTGGACGAGTTGGTGGCCAACCAAAAGGCGGTGTGCGAGGCCCAGGTGGCGCGGTTCGACCGGCTGATCGACCAAGCCGACGATAGCTTTCGCCAGGTGGTGTTGGAATTTCGCCGCGGTCAACTCCAGGCTGTGATGAGCTGGCTGGACCGCTGCGTGGAAATCCTGTCCCTGTGAGATCCTCCAAATTCCTCTGTAAGGAGCATAAAGCGATGAAACACCTATCCCGGTTGTCCCTGCTGTTTGTCCTGCTGGCAAGCCTGGTCCTGGGCGCCTGCGGCGGCGCCCCCACTGCGGCGCCCACGGCCGCCCCCGTGGTGGAACCGACGGCCGAACCCGTCGCCGAACCGACCGTAGCCGCTGCGGAAGGCATCTCGGTGGTCGACGCCCTTGGCCGGACCGTCGAGTTTGACGAGCCGCCACAGCGGATCGTCGTCGCGGGCAAAAGCAGCCTGACCATCGTCGATACCCTGTTTCTCTTTCCCGAGGCGGCCGAGCGTGTGGTCGGCATAGTGGTTGGCAATCAGAACCCCTCCGACTTTCTCAGCCTGGTGGACCCCGGATTCAAAGAGACGACCACCATCCTGGAGGTAGAAGCCGGGCCCGAACAGATCGCGCCCCTCAATCCCGATGTGGTCATTGCCCGCAGCTTTGTGGCCGAAACCCTGGGCACTCCCCTGGAGCAGGTGAACATCCCGGTGGTGTTTGTCGATCTAGAGACGCCCGAGCAGTACTTTCGCGACTTGGTGACTCTGGGGCAGCTTTTTGATAACCAGGCCCGGGCCGAAGAGATCCAGGACTATTACCAATCCCGCCTGAGCGCCATTGACGGGGCGATTCAGACCTCGGGCGCGATCAAGCCCTCGGTCCTTCTGCTGCAATACAGCGACAAGGGCGGCGAGGTGGCCTTGAACGTTCCGTCGGCCTCCTGGATTCAGACCACCGAAGTCGAGCTGGCCGGCGGCGATCCGGTGTGGAAAGAGGCAGCTACGGCCGGCGGCTGGACGGTGGTCAACCTGGAGCAGATCGCGGCCTGGAACCCGGATACGATTTTTGTCATCCACTACCAGGTCGACAGCCGAGAGGTAGTTGAGAAGCTGAAAGGCGACTCCAAATGGCAGGCCCTCAAGGCCGTCCAAAACGACGAGATCTATGGCTTTCCCGCCGATGCCTTTAGCTGGGACCAGCCCGATCCCCGTTGGATCCTGGGCGTGACGTGGCTGGCAGGCAAGATCCACCCCACCCTCTTTCCCGACCTGGACATGGAACAAGAGGCCCAAGACTTTTTTGTGAACATCTATGGCATCGACGCGGCAACGGTCGAGAGCCAGATCCTGCCCAACCTGAAGGGGCAGGTGAAATGACCCAGACGCCACCCACGCCCGTCCAGGCCGTTCCCGTCGCTGCGGCCCTGCCCGCGCGCCGGGAGGCCGGGTGGCTCTTGTTCGTTCGGCGCCACCCATTTGCCGTTCTGGGGGTGGCCTGCCTGCTGGTGGTGGTACTTTCCCTGTTTGTGGGACGCTACCCGGCGCCCGGTTGGATGTCGCCCGCGGCCCTGGTGGACGATCCGATGGCCCGCCAGTTGCTGTTCAATCTGAGGCTGCCCCGGGTGTTGACGGCGATGCTGCTGGGCATGACCCTTTCGGCCAGCGGCGCGGTGATGCAGATGATCTTTCGCAACCCCCTGGTCGAGCCGGGCTTTTTGGGGGTATCGCAGGGGGCGGCCTTTGGCGCGGCCTTGAGCATCGTGCTCCTGGGCGCGTCGCTGGTGCTCACCGAGCTGTTCGCCGCCTTTTTTGCCTGCCTGGGCCTGGCCCTGTCCTACCTGCTGGCCCGGCGCATCCGCTACGGCGGCTGGATCCTGCGCCTGGTGCTGTCGGGCATTGCCGTGTCGGCCCTGTTCTCCTCGGGGGTCGGCGTGCTCAAGTACATGGCCGATCCCCTCACCCAGCTCCCCGAAATCACCTTTTGGCTGTTGGGGGGACTGTGGGGCGTCACCTGGCGTGACTTGATTTATGTCCTGCCTCCGGTGTTGTTGGGTTTGACCGTCGTCACCCTGATGCGCTGGCGGCTGAACCTGCTGTCGTTGGATGACGACACGGGCTTTTCGCTGGGCGCCGCGCCAGGCCGCGAGCGGACGCTGGCCCTGGTCGCCACGGTGATCGCCACCGCTGCCGTCGTGTCGGTCGCCGGGGTGGTGGGCTGGGTGGGACTGCTGATCCCCCACGTGGCCCGCCGCCTGACGGGGGCCGACGCCCAGCGCTCGCTGCCGGCCTCGATCTTTTTGGGCGGCATTTTTGCCCTGCTGTGCGACAACCTGGCGCGCACCCTCTTGCCGGGCGAGATCCCCCTGGGCATCCTGACCTCCTTTTTCGGCGCCTTGCTCTTTATCGCCATGATGGTCAGCCAGAACATCCGGGTGGAACGATGATGAACGCGACGCCTTTTCTTTCGGTCACCGACCTGTCGTTCAGCTACAACGGCGCCGGCCACAACGTCCTGCGCCAGCTCTCGATAGAGATCCCGGCGGGCGCCGCCACCGCCATCCTGGGACCCAACGGCTCGGGCAAGACCACGCTGCTGCGCATCCTGCTGGGCGTCCTAAAGCCGCAGGCAGGAGCCATCCGCATGAATGGCCGCCCCCAGGCCGAGTACTCGCCCCGCGAGCGGAGCCAATTGGTGGGACTGGTGCCTCAGGACGAGCACATCCCCTTTGACTTTTCGGTACTCGAGTACGTCCTGCTGGGCCGCGCCCCCTATCTGGGCCCCCTGTCGATGCCCGGCCCCGAGGACTATGCCCTCGCCGCCCAGGCGGTGCACACCGTGGGGCTGGACCACCTGCTCCACCGGCCCTTGCCGAACCTGAGCGGCGGCGAGCGCCAGTTGGCGGCGGTGGCCCGCGCCCTGGCCCAGCAGCCCAAGCTGCTGCTGCTGGACGAGCCCACCGCCCACCTGGACCTCAGCAATCAGGGGCGGTTGCTGGCTATCATGCGCGAGCTGGCGACCCAGGGCGTCACCCAGGTGCTGACCACCCACGATCCCAACCTGGCGTCGTCGGTGGCCGGATTCGCCATCCTGATGCGCCAGGGCCAGGTGCTCCACAGCGGCCCTACGGAAGCCATGCTGACCTCCGAACATCTGTCGGAAACCTACCAGGTGCCCGTGCAGGTGTGCCAGGTTGACGGAAGGCGCCTGATTCTGTTATCATAGGGGAAAGGCCCCCGGCGCGGGGGTCG
>CAYVLO010000091.1:0-10051 GCA_964452125.1 uncultured Anaerolineaceae bacterium
CGGGGCTGAAGCAGCCGCGCGCCTTTTGCGATCTACAATCAATGGTGGTATAATGCGCAGAAGCGACAACAAGTACCTCGTGGTCACGACACAGGCGGTGGCTACGAGTTTAGGGCGACGATGCCCGTCCGGTGCATTACGGACGGTCCAAGCGGCTCACGCGCCGAGACTTTTACCAGATAGGCCTCTCCTTGGGGGATCATCATGCCCACTGCAACAGAACAGCGCGTCTACGATCTGCTCCACCGTATGCCAGGCGACGGCCTGGCAGCTGTCAAACAGCTCTTTTGGACCGAACTCAACTATGACCGTGTCAATGCTCCTCTCTCCCGGCGAAACTGGCCCGGGCGCGCCGCTGCTGCCCTCGCCGACGATCCTCACATCCTGGCCCATCACAAATCCCACTTTGGGACGTTTGAGATCATCCACGCCCAGTTGACCCCCAGCCAGGTGAGTCGCGGCTTTCCCCTATCGCTCACGGCCGAACGCCTGGTGATCAACCAGTTGCTGCCCGACCATCCCTACGCCCTCTTTGTCTTTGGCGACGGGGAGGAACGGCACTGGCATCTGGTCAACGTCCGCTATGACAAGGCGGGAACCAAACGGCAGGTGTTCCGGCGCATTGCCATCGGCCCCCACGAACGGCTACGCACCGCGTCCCAACGGGTGGCCCTGCTCGACCTGGCCGCCCTCAGCCCTGACCTGTCTGGTCTATCGCCCATAGCCATTCAGCAGCGCCACGACGAGGCGTTCGACGTGGAAGCGGTGACCCGCGAGTTCTTTGGCCGCTTTGCCCGCCTGTTTTACCGCATTCGCGGGGAGGTGGCCGCCCTGTCCGACCTGGCCGACGACGCCGACGACCACACCCAGATGCTGCTGGACCGGTTGCTGTTCCTGTACTTTGTGCAGAAAAAGGGCTGGCTGGCCCAGGATCCCGACTATCTCTACAACCACTTTCTCGACGGCCATGCCAACCGGCCCGAAAGCACCAGCTTTTACAGCCAGGTGATCTATCCCCTCTTCCTGGCCCTTTCGGATCGGGAGACCAACCGGGACCTGGCCGGCACTTTGGGGGTAGTGCCGTTCCTGAACGGTGGACTTTTTGAGCTACACCTGACCAGCAGCGGGCGGTCGGCGGCCCAGGCCCGCCTGCCGATCACCAACGCGACCTTTGCGGTCCTGTTCGACGAGCTGTTGGAGCATTACAATTTTACCGTGAGCGAGGACAGCCCCCTCGACCAGGAAGTGGCCATCGACCCCGAGATGTTGGGCAAAATTTTCGAGAGCCTGGTGCTGGAACGGGAACAGGACCCCGACGTGGACCTGCGCAAGGCCACAGGCTCCTACTACACCCCCCGCCCGGTCGTGGCTTTTATGTGCCGCGAGGCCTTGGCCGAATACCTGACCGGGGAAAGCGCCGTGGATCGGGAGCGGATCGCCCACCTGCTGGAACTCCCGCCCGCCAGCCAGTTGGGCGACGAGGAGCAAACCTGGCTGCGCGGCGCGTTCTCGTCCGACGAAGCCCAATCCCTGAAAGCGCTGCTCCTGGACGTTCGCGCCTGCGACCCGGCTGTGGGTTCGGGGGCCTTTTTGATGGGCTTGTTGCAAACCATCACCTGGGCCGTGGGCCTGCTCGACTGGCGGCTCCAGGGCGACGCGGCCCTGGAGCGGCGCAACTATGCCTTTGACCTGAAAAAGCAGATCGTCGAGCGCTGCCTGTACGGTGTAGACATCCAGGCCCAGGCCGTGCAGATCTGCGAGCTGCGGCTGTGGCTGAGCCTGATCGTGGACTATGAGCTGCCCGAGGATCTGCCCTTTGACCAGGCCGTGCGCCAGGTGCCGGCCCTGCCCAACCTGGCCTACCGGGTGCGCCAGGGCGACAGCCTGCTGGAGCGGCTCTTTGGCCAGGTGGTGGCGCTGGACCAGATGAGTCGCGACCGCGAGACCCAAGAGATTGTCGAGGATCTGCAAAAGGAAAAGGCGGCCTACTTTTCGCTGGCCGATACGCCCGAAAAGCGCCGCCGCGAGCTGCGCATTCTGGAGTTGCAGACCGCTTTGGCCGGGAAACTGGTGGAGGCCCAGCGAGTCCGCGTCCTGGGCTTTCAACCGGCCCTGTTCGGTGAAGAGACGGCCCGGGAACGCCGGCAGCGAGAGGCCTTTGAAGCGAGGAAACAGGAATTCGACGCTCTGCAGACGCGGGTGGACCAGACCCGCCAGCGGATCAAAAAGATGCGCCAGGCAGGGGATGGGCGAGGCCTGAGCGCCGCCGACCTGCGCCAGCAGCTCCTGGGCGACGCCGACCACCCCACCTTCCTGTGGCGGGTGGACTTTGCCGAGGTGTTCCAGGAAAAGGGCGGCTTTGACCTGATGATGGCCAATCCCCCCTACATCCGCCAGGAAAAGATCACCCACCTGAAGACCGGCCTGAAGCAGGTCTACCCCGATGTCTTCCATGGCGTGGCCGACATCTATGTCTATTTCTATGCCCAGGGCCTGCGCCAACTGCGCGACGGCGGGACGCTGGTCTATATCAGCTCCAACAAGTTTATGCGCGCCGGCTATGGCGAGACGCTGCGCCGTCTGTTGGGACAGCAGGTCACGCTGCGGACGGTGATCGACTTTGGCGACCTGCCCGTGTTCGAGGCGACCACCTACCCCACCGTGTTGGTGGTGCGCAACCACCCGCCAGCCAAGGACCACGCCGCCCAGGTGCTGACCGTAGACGACATGGCCGTGGTGCAACACCTGGCCGACGCCGTGCGGGACCAGGCCTGGGCCCAGCCCCAGGCCAGCCTGCGCCCGGATGGCTGGACGCTGGTGCGGCCCGAGGTGCTGGCCCTGATGGACAAGCTGCGCCGCAGCGGGACGCCGTTGGGGGCACACGTGGGCGGTAGATTTTATTACGGTATAAAAACTGGCTACAATCAAGCGTTTGTCATCGACCAGGCCACGCGAGACCGATTGATCGCCGAGGATCCCCGCAGCGCCGAGATCATCAAGCCCTGGCTGCGGGGGCGGGACGTGAAGCGCTGGAGAGTTGAGCGGAGTGAGCTGTATCTCATCTTTACCCGACGAGGGATCGAGATTGAGCAGTATCCTGCTGTACAGAAATATCTGACCGGGTTTCGAAGGCAACTGACTCCAGGTACGAAAGGTGGACGAAAACCTGGGAACTACCGTTGGTATGAGATTCAGGATGCGATTGACTACTACGCTGAGTTTGAGAAGCCGAAAATCATCTGGCCAGACATTGCCAAACGATGCGAATTTGCATTTGACACAACTGGCGCTTACGGCGGAAACACATTGTACATTCTGCCTATCAATGATTTGTGCCTCCTGGGTATTCTCAATTCGGCAGTGATGGAGTTCTTCTATGCCAAAATCAGCTCAAGCATCCAAAACGACTATCTGCGCTTCATCGCCACTTACATGAGAGAAATCCCCATTCCCCATGTTACCACTGCCCAACGCGCGGCCATCGAGGATTTGGTGGGCAAGCTGCTGGCAGCTAACGGTCAGGGGCCGCGGGTGGAAGCGTGGGAGCGGGAGTTGAATGCGCTGGTGTATGAGGTGTATGGGCTAACGGCGGAGGAGATGGCCCTTGTCGAAGGAGAGTTGAAATGAGCACCATTGACCTGGAGACCCTCTTGAAACTGGTCGGCCCACTGGCTGACAGCACCGACCCCAACAGCGCCAGTGGCCGGTTCCGGGCCTACCTGCAGGAGAATGTCCATAGCATAGGCGATTTACGCGCCTACGTGGAAGCTGCCCTTTCCACCAGCGGCGATCCGTACAACAAAGCCCTGCAAGACCTCGTTAACCACACTGGTTCGCTTCTGGGGTTTGCCGTCGAGTTCGGACGCTATCGGGGCGTGTCAGGAGAGATTGGCTTCGACGGCCTGTGGAGCTCGCCCACGGGTTGGATGTTGGTCGTGGAAGTCAAGACCACAGACGTGTACGCTGTCAAGACATCCACCCTCCTGGGATACATCAATGACCTGATATCGGCAGGTCGAATCAAGAGGCCTGACCAAGCCCTGGGTCTTTACGTCTATGGCCGGTTCGACGCCAAGGCCAGCCAGCTCGAAAAAGCCATCATTGCCGAAAAACGGCAAGAGCAGCTCCGTGTATCAAGCGCAGACGCGTTGCTGAACCTGCTGGAACTCAAGCAGGAATACGAACTGGATCATGAGACGATCATGCAGCTCATGTTGCCCTTTGCCGTTAGACTGGACACGATTGTCGATCTCATTTTCGATATCACCTCACAAGAGCGGCGGGCTGCGACCCAAGATCTTTCTGTGACGCAGAAGGCCCAAGTCGTTACCACCCAGAGAGAGATAGGTGGCGATGATGGCGCAGAAAGGGACGTCGGCTACTATCTCCTGCCGGCAGCAGATTCGTAGGATGGGATGCCTGTGCTTGAGAATCTGCATCATTGGCTGGACCGGGGGATGTGGGGCTTGGGACAGCGCACCGGCTATCGGAAGGTATTCCGTCCTGGCGACCAACTGTGCTTCTACGCTGCTCGCATCGGTGTTGTAGCCGAATGCATAGCCTCTTCCGAAGCTTTTGAGCTGGACCGCCAACAAAGCCCCAAACCCAAGCTGGACGTGCCCTATGGCCTTTGGCTGGAGAATGTGCGCTGGTTCGAGGACGCGCCCATAGCGCTAACGACAGATGTTCGGGCAGAACTCAGCGCCTTTCAGGGGCGAGATCTCAGCAAGGGCTGGGCCTGGTTTGTGCAGGGCACGAGCAAGCTGACGCCAGAGGATTTTGAGCTGTTGACAGGGCGAAGGAAGCCGGGATAGTTGGAACCGATCTTTTCAGGGGTTTCGCGGCCAAGCTGTGAATGGAAGAGTCATAGCAGCAACTCCTAACAATGTAGAAAATGAACGATGAAAAAACCACAGTCTGGCAGCACATTCTTTTTCGTCGATGAATCAGGCGATCCGACCTTTTACGATCGCCGAGGGAATCTGATCGTGGGCCAGCCAGGATGTTCATCCATCCTCATCTTGGGTCTGATCGAGACTCAGGATCCACAATCCTTGCGCCGGGCCGTGTTGGAACTGCAGCGGGAGGTGGTGCGTGATCCCGGCTATCAGAATATTCCCTCTCTCAGAAAAACTGCCGTCGCATTCCACGCCAAGGATGACCTGCCAGAGATCCGACACCGCCTTTTCCAACTCCTCGCCACGCTCGATTTTCGCGCTCAATTTGTGGTTGCCCGCAAGATCGAACGAGTTTTCCGAAACAGTTTTCGGGCTCAGGAAAACGACTTTTACGACCACTTGGTGTCTCGTCTGTTCCAGAACCTGTTACATCGCTACAAACACAATCACATCTACTTTGCCAAACGAGGCTCACGGAAGCGCCAGGCTCCGCTCTCTCAGGCCATTGAATTGGGGATCAGCCGGTTCGAGGAGAAATGGAGCACAGAAGTCACCACGTCGTTCCAGGTACAAGCGCAAAGCCCTGGAGGAGAACCTTGCCTTTGCGTGACAGATTACGCAAATTGGGCTGTGTATCGAGCATTCACAAAAGGAGAAATGGAGCATTATCGCATCATCGAGGATAAGGTCAGCCTGTTGGTGGACCTGTACGACACGGCCAATTACCCAGGCAATTGGTACAATCGCAAGAATCCCTTTGATACAAAGAAAATCACCCCTCTGTAGCTAGGTCCGGTTACCGGACGCACGGCATGCAAAGCCGACTTTTACATACAGAAGAGTGCTTTTCTGATATCCATTATATCAGATATTCTTGTCACTGTCAAGCAAAAGAATTGGAAAAAGAATTGGAATTTGAAAGGCAAATCAGCGAGACATGAGGGAGTCAAGGGAACCATGCCCCACGACGTCATAGACAACCGCACCGACAAGCTGGTCGACCACATCCGCCGCATCCTGCCCGGCAGCCACTCGGCCCATTTTGCCGTCGGCTACTTTTTCCTGTCCGGGCTGGAGGCCGTAGCCGAACAACTGGCCAACGTCCGGGAACTGCGGCTGCTCATCGGCAACACCTCCAGCCGCGAGACCATCGAGCAGATCGCCGAGGGCTATCATCGCCTGGAGCAAGTGCAGAACGCGGCCGAAGCGTCTGCTTACCCGCGGCGCTCCGACATGGACCGGGCCGCCGAATCGACCGCCACCGACATCGGTCAGAGTGCTGCCCTCCTGGACCAGACCGATCAGGCCGAGGAACTGGTCGGCACCCTGGTGCGCCTCATCGAGGAAGGCCGGCTCCACGTGCGCGTCTACACCAAAGGCCGCCTCCACGCCAAAGCCTACATCTTTGACTATGGTCGGGTTTATGACGCTCTGGGCCACGAGCTGCCCCGCGAAGAAAAAGGCCTCGCTATCGTCGGCTCCAGCAATTTTACCCTTTCAGGCGTCACTTCCAACACCGAGCTGAACGTCTTGGTCCACGGCAACGCCAACCACGCCGAACTCACCCGCTGGTTCGAGGATCTCTGGGCCGAATCCGAGGACTTTGAGAGCCACCTGATGCAGGAGCTGCGCCGTTCGTGGCCCCTGGCCCAGGTGACGCCCTACGAAATCTATCTCAAGACCTTGTACGAGCTGGTCCGTGACCAGTTGGAAGGGGACGAGGCCGCCCGCTTTCTGTGGCGCGACGACATCACGGCCGTGCTGACCGAATTCCAGGAACAGGCCGTGCGCCAGGCCGTGCAGATGATCGAGCGCTATGGGGGCTGCTTTGTATCCGACGTGGTGGGCCTGGGCAAGTCGTACATCGGCGCGGCCATCATAAAGCAATTCGAGCGCCGCGATCGAGCCCGATCCCTGATCGTCTGCCCCGCGACCCTGGTCGAGATGTGGGAGCATTATAACGAGGCCTACCAGCTCAATGCCCGCGTCGTGTCGATGGGCCTGTTGCGCGAGGATGAACGCCATGGCCCAGAGTGGATGCTCCACGACGACCGATTCCGCTACCGTGACTTTGTCCTGGTCGACGAGAGCCACAATTTTCGCAACACCGACAACCAACGCTACCGGGTGCTGGAGAGCTATTTGGCGACCGGGGACCGGCGCTGCGTCTTTCTCACCGCGACACCGCGCAACAAGACCGTGTGGGATATCTATAACCAACTCCGGCTCTTTCATCACCACGACCTGACCGACATTCCGGTCGATCCACCTCACCTGCGCCAGTATTTTAGCCTGGTGGAAGGCGGGGAGCGACGGCTTCCCGCCCTGCTGGCTCACCTGCTCATCCGCCGCACGCGCAGTCACATCCTGCGCTGGTACGGCTATGACGAGGAGACCGACCAACGGGTAGATCCCGACAATTTTGCCCCTTACCGAGAAGGGAAGCGCCGGGCGTATATCCTGGTCGGTGGCCGCAAACAGTTCTTTCCCAAGCGCCAGTTGGCAACGGTGGAGTACAGCATCGAGGCCACCTACCAGGGGCTCTATGCCCGGCTGCGCGACTACCTGGGGCACGCCGAAGACGTGACAGGTTTGGGAAACCCTGTCACGTCTGACAGCCTGACCTATGCGCGCTACGGGCTGTGGCACTATGTACACCCATCGAAGCAAGACCGCGCACCTTATACCGAATTGCAGCGGGCCGGCGCCAATCTGCGGGGCCTGATGCGCATCATGCTCTTCAAACGCTTCGAGTCGAGTGTACATGCTTTCCGTCAGACACTGCGGCGCATGGTGCATACGCATCAGGCTTTTCTGCTCGCCCTGGATCAGGGCATCGTGCCCGCCGGTGAGGAGGCCCAACGGCTGCTCTACGAATCGGACCTGGACGAGGAGCAGGCCCTCATGGATGCGCTGGCCCAGGTCAGTGGTCGCTATGACCTGGCCGATTTCCATGCCGACGTCTTGCGGGCTGACATCGAGCAGGACATCCGCATCCTGGGCGAGATGCTGGCTTTGGTGGAGCCGATCACACCGGCCCAGGATGCCAAACTCCAGGTCCTCAAGAACTGGCTCGAGAAACCGGCCTTGCGGCAGGACAAGGAACTCATCTTTACCCAATACGCCGACACCGCCCAATATCTGTACGATAACCTGGATCCCGAGCACAATCGACCGGACATTGAGGTGATCTATAGCCGGGAGAAAAGCAAAGCCGACATTGTCGGCCGTTTTGCCCCACGCGCCAATCCGCAGCATCGTCCACCGGCAGGCGCGGCCGAGATCGATACGCTGGTGGCTACCGACGTGTTATCCGAGGGACTGAACCTGCAAGATTGCGCTACCGTGATCAACTATGACCTGCACTGGAACCCGGTGCGCCTGATCCAGCGTTTCGGGCGCATTGACCGCATCGGCTCCGAACACGACGTCATCTATGCCTACAACTTTTTGCCCGAGACCGAGTTGGAGCGGACGTTGGGCCTTCGTGACAAACTGACCCGGCGCATCCAAGAGATCCACGACACCATTGGAGAGGATGCGGCTATCCTCGATCCCACGGAACAACTGAACGAGGATGCCATGTACACGATCTATGCCCAGGGCGAGATCGGCCGCTATGAAGAGGATGACGTTGATGAATACGTTGACCTGAACGAAGCCGAGGAGATCATTCGCCAGGTCCGGGAAGACCAGCCGGATCTCTACCAACGGATCGCCGGCTTGCGCGATGGCATCCGTTGTGGCCGCCAGGCGCTGCAGCCAAGGAGTTTTGTTTTCTGCAGGGCAGGGCGCTACCGCCAGTTGTATCTTCTCGACGAGAGCGGTGATGTGATCAGCCGGGATGTACCCCAAATCCTGGGCCTGCTAAAGTGCGAGCCGGACACTCCAGCCGAGCCCTTACCAAATGGTTACAACCAGACAGTGATGGCTATCAAGGACCAGTTTGACCGTGAGGTGCAGGCCCGGCGCGCCGAGCGGGAGCACACCCTGTCGTTAACGCACGCTCAGCGCTATGTGCTGCGCGAACTGCGCTTACTGTACGCGGGCGCCCAAGATGAGGACTTGCGGCAGCAGATCGCCACCCTGGAGGCGGCCTTTCGCCAACCCAATCCACGCCCAGCCGTGCGCAATGAGCTCAACCGCATCCGCCGAGAAGGGATTGCCGGCGAGGGGCTGCTGGACGTGCTGACCCGGGTGTATCACCTCTATGGGCTGGATGAAGTTCGATCCCAGCGGGAGGCCTGCGAGGATGAGAATGACGCACTGGCGCGGATTGTGTGCAGTGAAGCGCTGGTGCGCTAATCGGACATATTCCCTCAAGTGCGGCATTGGACACCATCGGATATTGAGGGCGTCCGTCCATCTCGAGGAACGCCTTGTTCTTTCCCATGCGGCGGCTGGCTCCCCCGGCCAGGATCACGCCGCTCACTTGAGTAGCACTGCTCATCTGCTGAGCCATGGCTACATCAGACCTTCAATTAGATCCACCAGCCCGGCTGCGTCATCGAGCCCCAAGAGCGGCACGTCATAAGGCACCCTGACGTCACTGGCAATCGCCAGCAACTCGTCCGGTTGGCAGATGGGCTCCGGGGAACGCTCGGCCCGTACGACTTCGATTCGATACCGGCCGGTACGCAGGTACCCCTCGGTCAAGATGACGTCCACGTCTGTCATCGTGGCCGCAATCTCGTTCAGGCCTGGCTCGCGCTCCACGCGGCGGATAGAAGCCACCTTGTCCGGTGCGGCGATGACCACGTGGTCGCTGCCAGCCTGCGCATGGCGCCACGTGTCCTTGCCCGGCTGGTCCACCTCAAAGCCGTCGTGCGAATGGTGCTTGATGGTCGCGATGCGGTAGCCGCGCTGCCTTAGCTCGGCAATGAGCCGGACCAGAAAGGTCGTTTTGCCGGCCCCCGACCGGCCGACGAACGTAATCATAGGGATGGTCATAAAGCCCTCCCTCCATGTGGGGTGCCTCGCCTTCGCGAAGGGTCCCCAACAAAGTGAGCCAACCCGACCCGGCTCCCGGGCGTCCCACGAGCCGGGCAGACCTCTCTACAACTAGCCGGCGAAACAGAAGGCCAGGAGGCAGATCGGCGCCAGGGCGGTGACGAGCCAGTCCAACCTGCCAACCTGGATCGGCATCGGCCGCG